>CAZHGK010000049.1:0-13691 GCA_964532095.1 uncultured Planctomycetales bacterium
GTGCTACTAAAATTGAATCTGACCCGATAAACGCCCCATCACCGATAGTGGTCACATTTTTATTTTTTCCGTCGTAATTCGCTGTCACTGTACCTGCGCCGATATTCACGCCGCGTCCGACCCTGGCATCGCCAACGAATGAAAAATGCTTCATATACACGCCCTGCCCCAACTGGGAACGGGACAATTCTGCAAAATTACCCACATGCACGCCATCACTGATTTGAGTGCCTGGCCTGATCCGCGCAAATGGACCGATCTGACAATTACGCCCGATCGTCACATCTGAATGAATCATCGTGCATGGATAAATAATTGTATCGCGACCAATCCGCGCCCCGTTTTCAATATATGTCGTGGATGGGTCAACAATAGTTACCCCACTGTCCATCAAATCATTCAAACAGCGATAACGCAAAACAGCTTCAGCTTGCGCTAAATCCCGACGGTTATTGACCCCGAATGCGACGGTTGGATCATCGGTCACCAGCGTTTGCACGCTATGACCACCTTTTAAAAGAACATGCACCGCATCCGTCAAATACACTTCATTTTTTTGCGGATTGGGTTTTATTTTTGCTAATGCTTCAAATAATTGCCGCGACTTGACACAATATACGCCGGCATTAATTTCATTGATCGCTGTTTGATCACCTTGTAAGGACGATTGCTCAACAATAGCGCTAATCTGGCCTTGAGCATCCCGCACAATGCGGCCATACCCATGAGGCTCGGCAACACGCGCAATCAACAATGTTAATGTTGCCTTTGTCCGACGGTGTTTAGCAACCAGCTGACGGACAATGGCGCCCGATAATAATGGGGTATCCCCACATAAGATCAAAACATCACCGGAATAATTCTTAAAATAAGACTTCGTCCGTTTGACAGCATCACCCGTGCCGCGCTGCTGATCTTGAGCGACAAATGTCAAACCATCGCCCAACGCGCTTTTAACCGCATCGCCCTGGTAACCAACAACAACATATGTGTTCAAAGAACGCAACTGCTTTGCAATGTCTAAGACATAATTAATCAAATATCGCCCTGCTGCCAGATGCAGCACTTTCGGGATATCGGATTTCATCCGTGTCCCACGGCCTGCAGCGAGGATGATGGTACGGATTGTAGTCATAAATTTTTATATTGCCCAGCAAGGATTCCGCTCGTTTTTCGCTTCGCTTCAAACTCGCTAGAACCTGTCGCCCTTTCGGGCTCCCCATAGGGGCTTTGCCCCTCTGGCGCTCGTCGTTACTCTCCTCGCTGTCACCCCAAAAGCATGGGGAAATTCTTTCCCCATACCCCTTTAGGTTCTCATCCTTGACAACAAGAATAGAAAATTTTTTATATTGCCCAGCAAGGATTCGAACCTTGACAACGAGATCCAAATTCTCGGGTGCTACCTTTACACCACCGGGCAGTCAATCACAGGTTACAATATAATTAAAACGTGCTGACAACAAAAACCTGGGTATAACGCTTGTCAAACCTTGCCCTGATGGCCTGCGCATGTTTTTTAGATTGCGCCAACGCATACACCGACGGGCCGCTCCCAGAAAAACATACTCCCAAAGCTTTCGCTTCAATCAGTTTTCTTTTTAAATGAACAAAATCCGGGCGCAGAGACAAAATCGCCGGCTCCAAGTCATTGGATAATTCCTTTGCAACTTGGCTCACATTACTTTCCCTTAAAAAGGGAAGCAGAATATTAACATTGCCCCCTTTGTTTGTCAACGTTAAATTAGTGGCTAGCTGCCTTGCCCGTAGGCGAGCAAAAACATCCTTGGTGTACATCTTAACCTTCGGGGTGACAAGCACATGCCACAATTTAACCGGAGCCTTAACCAGCTCGATTTTCTCCCCCCGGCCACGCCCTATGGCAAACGAAGCATTATATAAAAAAAACGCCACGTCGCTGCCTAGTTGGGTCGCATAATTGTGCAATTGCTTGCGCGATAACCCTAAATGCCACAGTCGGTTTAATCCCAATAATACGGTTGCTCCATTGCTCGATCCTCCAGCTAACCCTGCTGCCACCGGTATTTTCTTATCAATGGTAATGGTAACCCCACGACTTATCTTGTAATCTTTTTGAAGTTGGGCGGCAATACGGTAGGCTAAATTTTTAGGGCCTGTAGGAACATGAGGATGTGAGCAAATAATACGGATAAATCCATCTGGACGGTCTTTTAACGTAATAGTATCTGCTAAACTGATCCGTTCAAATAAGGTCACCAGTTCATGGAACCCATCTGGGCGTTTGCCTAAAACATCTAATACTAAATTCAATTTCGCTGGGGAGGTTAAACGGATGGCCGGCATGTTCAAAATGAAGGGGTCAATTCTAAAATCGGACTTTGAACATGCTTTTGCTCTAAAGATCCTAATTTCTTAAGGATGTGCGCCTGTTTCGGATTTAATTCTAAAGATTTTTTCCAATACTTTCGGGCCAAGGCAAATTCTGATACCGCACAATACACATCACCCATATGATCATAAATAATCGGGTCTTGTAAAAAATTTTCTGCTTTTTGCAAGGCCATTAAACTTTCCGCATTCATCCCTTTTTTAAAAAGCACCCAACCTAGAGTGTCGTAATACGCACCATTCGACGGATCAATAGCAATGGCTTGGCGCGCCATTTTCAAAGCTTCATTTAAACTAACCCCTTCTGTCCCTAAAATATAACTCAAAGAATTTAATGCCCCATCATGTTTGGGATTTAAAACCAATACCCGTCGGTACGCTTCCTTGGCCTTGGCCTCTTGCTGGCTTTCATGGTACAAAACGCCCAGCAAATATTGGGCATCGACATTATTAGGCTGTATCCTTAAAATTTGCTGGAACTGCTCAATGGCTTGGGCATTTTTTTCTTGAGAATAATACAATTGCGCCAGATACATCCGGACTTCAATATTATCTGGCTGGTTAAAAGAAGCATCTTTTAGAATATTTTCATATTCTCGAGCAGCTAAATCGAATTTTTTTTGGGAAGAATAGACAAGTGCTAAGAGATAGTTAGCTTGAGGATGTTCGCCCGGCAAACGACTGGCTTTATGCAAATATTTGACCGCCTCATCCAAACGGCCAAGACGGGCATAGTACCCGCCTAATTTCAAATTCACCGATACCACTTGATTGTCATAACGCAGGCTTTGCTGATATTCAGCAATAGCACCCGGAGCATCCCCATTTAAATCATGGACAGCTGCCATGATGTAGTGGGCCAAGGCCTTTGATTCATTAGGCACGTTGTCTGCTCGACAGGGCGCAGCAAGCCCTCCTAAAATTATGGTGAATAATCCAATGAATGTTAGGCGTGATAACGGCATACAACCCTCTCCCATCTGTAAAGCGTCAAAGGGACTAACGGGTGGCGCGTTTTTTCAAATGGCGCAACGCTTTGCGTAATTTCTTACGTTTGTGCGTGCGAATCTTGACACGTTTTCTTTTTTTTCCGCAAGGCATAATCTTTGTTCCAGTTTAATAAATAAGTTTATTTAAGGAATATTCAATAATTCCTTCCGCACCTGCATCTTTAAGCGGTGGGATAATTTGACGCACCGTGCCTTCATCGATCACGGTTTCTAAAGCCACCCATTCATCGTGCGCTAACGGGGATACCGTCGGGTTACGCAATGATGTGAGGATTTTTAAAATCTTGTCTAAATCACGACGGCGGACATTCATCTTAAGCCCTACCATATTATTAGCGGCCAAAGCGCCATGTAAGAGCATGATCACCTGTTCCATTTTTTTCTTTTTCCAGGGATCATTGGCGGCTTTTTTATTGGCAATAAACTGGGTGGTGGATTCACACAGGGTATCAACAATACGTAATTTATTGGCACGCAAACTGCTGCCAGTTTCAGTTAGTTCGACGATGGCGTCTACTAAACCTGTGGATACCTTGGCTTCTGTGGCACCCCAGGAAAATTCCACATCCGCCTTGACTTTATGTTTGCTCAAATATTGCTTGGTGACATTGACGACTTCCGTGGCGATTTTCTTGCCTTGCAAATCCTTAACAGACTTAATCTTAGAGGCTTCAGGGACAGCTAATACCCAACGCACCTTATTCGTGGTTGCCTTGGCATATTGTAATTCTGACAAACGTTCGACATTGGAACCATTTTCCACAATCCAGTCATTACCCGTAATGCCACAGTCTAATGTTTCATCCGCCACATAGCGGGACATTTCCTGGGCACGTAAAAGCACCGGGTCTATTTCCACATCATCGATTTTTGGAAAATAGGAACGGCTGGAAATGGAGACCTTAAACCCTGCTTTTTCAAACAAGGCTACAGTCGCGTCCTGCAAGCTACCTTTGGGAAGTCCTAACTTTAATTGTTTCATAGGGCGGCATTATACTCATGGGGGGCCTATCTGTAAAGAGGAAATGTGTGAGATAAAATATTGTCAACTGACCTTCTTATATATAATGACGCAATTTCAATCAGCCGTTCCATCTTAGGAGAAACTGTCATGCTTAGCGCCTTACGTCATAAAAGCTTTTCTAAAATTGTTTTGTGGTTCATTGCCAGCATTATCATCGTGTCCTTTGTTTTTTTCGGCACTGCTGTCCGTTTAACAAACATGTTTAATTCCGCCGGGAAAATTTACGGGCAAGATGTTCCAGCTGAAGATTTTCAAAACGCCTACAATGACAGCCGCGACCAAGCCATCATGATGTACGGCGATCAATTCTTTAAAATCCAGTCCATGCTCGATTTAGAAACCGAAGCCTGGAACCGCTTGATCTTAACCCACGAAGCGAAAAAGCAAAACATCAAGGTCAACGACCAAGATGTGGTCAATGCCATTGTGGCCATGCCCTTTTTCCAAACTGAAGGCCGCTTTGACCGTTATAAGTATAATGAATTATTAAAAAACCGTTCTGTCTTCGGCCGTAAGCCTAAAGATTTTGAAAATGGCGTGCGCAACCAATTGCTCATCCGCAAACTTTTAGAAAATGCCGTGGCCCCGGCACAGGTAACCAGCGATGAATTACGTAAGGAATACACCTTGCGCAAAGAGAAAATCACTATCAGCTACGTGTTATTTAATGCCGCTGATTTTGCCAAAGACCAAAAATTAACCGATGATGAATTAAAGAAATTCTACGATCAAAATCAGGGACAGTTTAACCGCCCGGCAACAGTCAATGTGCAATATTTACACTTAATGTACCCGGCCAATGCCACCCAGGCCCAAAAAGATGCTGTTGACCAATTGGCCCACAAGGCAGGACAAGAAGCTGCTAAAGATTTTGATGCTGCAAGCCGCAATAATAAATTGGAAATCAAAGAAAGTGGTCCATTCACCCTCGAGGAACCTTTGTTGACCTTTGCCTGGTCTCCGGAAATTGTCAAAGAAATCTTCAAACTGAAAGTTGGCCAAGTGATTGGGCCTAAACAAGCGCCTGATGGCTGGCAAATCATTCGCCTCAAAGAATCCAAGCCTGCAGGAACGGCTGCTTTCGAAGAAGTCAAAAATCAAATCAGTGAAATGGCCTTAAGAAATAAAGGAATGGAAGGCGCTCAAAAACGTGCTGAAGAAATTCGTAAAGGCTACGACGATGCAATGGCCAAGGACAAAAATACGGAATTTAAATCCTATATCTCAAGCCAAAACTTAAAAATGGAAAGCATCCCTGCGTTTAGCCGTACCGAACCTGGTGATGGCATGGCCAAGGAACTCGTCATGGCAACAGTTGACCTTAATAAAGATAAACGCCTAAGCTCTGTGGTGTTTACTTCTAAAGGACCAGCTATTGTTTATTGGGAAAAAAGTGAGCCTATTGATGAAAAAGATTTTACCGAACATCAAGATGACTTGCGCCAAATGCTGACATCGCAAAAGCATAACCAGGATTTAACCGCCTACTTAACAAAGCTTAAACTGCAAGCGGACCTGTCTATTAAGGTACGGCATTAAAATAAACTTCGAAGTCATCCGGAAATTCATAACCGACGTGGCGGATAATCCCCTTCTCATTGATAAAAACAATGGTGGGCACGCCAACGATTTGGTAGGGATCTTGCAGGACATTTTCTTCGTCGATTAAACTTTCAAACGTATAGCCCTTGTTTGTCAAGTAGGCTTTGACTTCCGCAGGCGTTTCCCCAACATCGACTAAAATAATTTCAACGCCCTTTGAGCGCACGTCATTAAAAATTCGATTAACACGGGCAAGTTCTTCATGGCAATGCGGGCACCAGGTGGCCCAAAAAAATACCACCGCCCTTTTGCCTGCACGCAACTGACTTAACGATTTCTGTCCGCCCGCACTCGACGGCAAGGTCACATCATACGCCTCTTTACCTATCAATGCTGTGTCCGCATCTGGCGCTTTCAAATTGGACATGGCCCAACCAAAATGTGGAGCGGCACACAAAATACCCATCAAACACATCAAACTTAGTACGCGTCTCATAATCATCCTTTGACAGAATTTTTAATCCATTTTAAATACGCCTGACTACCTGCCACGATTGGCAACGCAATAATCTCCGGATTCTGATAGCTATGCACCGCTTTAACGGCAACTTCCAGTTTCTTAAACAAGGCATTTTCAGTCTTGCATATCAACAGCACTTCCCGGGCAGAATCTATTTTCCCTTCCCACCAAAATAAAGATTCAATGCCGTCGACAATATTGACACATGCTGCCAGTTTCTTGTGCAGCACAGCCTGAGCAATCTTTTTTGCTTCAGCCTTATTCTTAGCTGTTATAAAAACGACAATGGCACTCATAGCATCATGACAGAAATCATGCGTCCGGCTTTTGCGCCGTCACGCCTAAAAGAAAAATACCGATGATTGCAGCAGGTGCATTCGCCGCTATCAAAAATATTCTCAGCAAGAACTCCTTGGGCTACCAACTGGCGACGATTAGCAGAAACAACATCAACATATAATTTCCCGTCGCGAACGCTCATATCTTCAGGGAAATACCCCTTAAATTCTTCACCCACCTGATAACAGCACGGGCGAATGCTTGGGCCCAAGACAACTTTTAAATCATAACATTGCGTGCCAAATTTGTCCTGCATTCTTTTAGCGGTTTTTGCTGCAATCTGCTGGTATGTGCCTTTCCACCCGGCATGAGCAAGTCCAATGGCGCCGTGCACAGGGTCAAATAAGAACACTGGCACACAATCCGCAGTACGGATGGCAATAGGCAGGTTTGGGGTATTGGTAATATACGCATCAGCATCCGGCAAACCACATACTGTCGCGACATTCCCTTCAGCAACTAAAATATTATCTGTATGGATTTGCTTGCGCCAAAATACCTGCGGAATACTAACACCCGTTTTATTCTTTAAATATTCCTGTTGTTCACTACTTAAAGGCGCATCAAAATCCGTCGGGGTAAAATCAACCATGGCATCACTGGTCAATGCTAGCACGCTATGAGGAGAGAAAAATTTCATAGATCTTCAATTAATGCATTGGGTGTTGCGGAAGGAATATCCTGGATGCCTCGCAATTTTTTCTCAATAGTTCGAGATTTCCGACTGGCATCTTCAATATTCTTGCTGGCAGCGTCTAATTTTTCCTTGGTCTTATCAAGCAAATCACCAAACTTGCCAAATTCTGTTTTCACGGTTCCTAAAAGCGACCACACCTCACTCGCTCGCTCCTCGACAGCCAAGGTACGAAAGCCCATTTGCAAGGCATTTAAAAGTGCGGTAATGGTCGTCGGACCTGTTAACACCACCTTAAAATCCCGGCGTAAATTATCCGCCAAACCAGGGCGCCTTAACACCTCGGCATACAAACCTTCCGTCGGTAGAAATAAAATAGCAAAATCCGTCGTTTGCGGAGGTTCCAGGTATTTATCCCGGATATTTTTTGCTTCCAATTTAATGCGGGCTTCCAAAGCTTTGGATGCTTCTTCAATTAACACAGGTTGGTTACTTTCCCGGGCCGCTTCCAAACGTTCATAATCTTCCGTCGGAAATTTCGCATCAATGGGCAGAAATACGGGTTGTTCCTGTGGCCCTGGCATTTTAATGGCATATTCCACAGGGTCCCGACTACCCTTCTTGGTAATGCAATTGCGTTCATACTGCGATGGGGTTAAAATTTGTTCTAATAAATTCCCTAGCTGCACTTCCCCCCATGTCCCCCGGGTCTTCACATTAGACAATACCTTTTTTAAATCTCCGACGCCAATAGCTAATTGCTGCATTTCTCCTAACCCTTGGTGCACCTTCTCTAAACGATCACTGACTAAACGGAATGATTCTCCCAAACGTTTTTCCAATGTGGCATGCAATTTCTCATCAACCGTCTCGCGCATTTTCTCTAACTGACGGTTATTATTTTGCTCGATAGCCCCTAGACGATTCTCAATACTCTCACGCATTTTCTCTAACTTTTGCTCATTTAACTGCGTCAAACCTGTTAATTGCTGGCTTAACGTATTGGTGAATGCATGAAGGCTTTTATTGATTTCTCCTCGACTGGAAATCATTTCCTCACGTAGATTGCGTTCCACCCGTTCAATATCTGCTGTTAAATCCTTGCCTTGCGCATGAGAAGACAATGCTCCACGCAAATACAACACAGCAAGAGCTAACGCTCCCAAAATAACAACAGTGGCAATGACAATAATTACGGTCATAACATCTCCCAGGACTCAAGACGATCCTGTTGGTCGTAATACAAATAAATCTTATCTAACACTAAGACATTTGAGATCTTGGCATGGCGGTACAGGCATCTTTGCTCTGTTACCCCATTATCTTTGGAAACCTTTGCCTCAAGAATCGGTGGGCCAAATTTCTTTTCAATTGTCCGACGGTCAGGATAATTCTTAATCGAACCATCTGTGACTGCCGTTCGCAAATCTAGATAATGCGCATTGGTTTCTTTAACAAATTTATGCTGGGCTTCCTGATAATCAGAATAATCCTGCAAGGTCAAGGCTTGGTCAAGGTAGGGCAATAATTGTAATTTGGTGCAACCGCTTAAACAAAGAACTAACGAGAATAGACAAAAAAAGATTGCTTTGTCATTCACTCTGTTCATTCCTCGCAATGACACCATTATTTACTGATCCTTATTTTTTCTTCCTGCAGGCGATCTAAGGCCACGGTAATTTCCCTTTGCCGACGCTGAATGTCTTTTAAACGTATGCCATATTCCCTAATCATATTCTGGTCACGGCCAAATGTATCGGACAATACCCGGGATTTCACGTAACTTTCTGTTTCGAGTTCTTTATTCTCAACTTCTAACTGACGCACCTCTTTTTTAATCTCTTCTAATCGACGCACAGCTTCCTTATGCTGGTCATGAGCCTGCTTAAGGCTAGGATTCTTAAAATCCTCTCCAGTATTATACGTTTTTGAGGAATTAGATAAAATCTTTTGTGCTTTAGCTGCATTCTTATCCCCTGAACCTTCTAAACCAGCTTTCTTCTCCAAATAATAATCCAAGCCACCATGATAGGGCTTTAAATGGCCGTTATTGACTTCAATCATATGATTGGCAATTTCACGCATGAAAAACAAATCGTGGCTGATAAAACACAAGGTGCCTTCATATTTCTTAAAGCAGCTCGTCAATGCTTCAACCCCGTCGATGTCCAAATGGGTTGTGGGCTCATCCAAACAAATAAAATTCGGTGGATTAACTAAAAGCTTGGCTAAAATCAACCGGCTTTTTTCTCCCCCTGATAAAACATGTACGGGTTTAAATACATCATCCCCACGAAAATTAAACACTCCAAGCAATGTCCGCGCCTGCGCCATAGGGATACTTTTATCAGAAGCACTTAACAATTCTTCCAAGGCCGTGCGATTAGGATTTAATACTTCCAAACGTGTCTGGGAAAAATATCCTTGTTGCACATTATGGCCTAATTTGCGTGTCCCACTTTCAAACGGCAATACACCGGCGATGATTTTAAGCAAGGTGGATTTCCCAGCTCCGTTAGCCCCAACTAAACACAATTTCTGGCCACGGGTCAATTCAAAATCCAAGCCCTTATAAATCACTTTGTCGCCATACGCCTTATCAATCTTCGTTAAACTTAAGACGGTATAACCACTTTCAGTCGTTGGAGGAAATACGAAATCACGGATACTGTGCTTCTCTTGAGGGATATCAATTTCATCCAAACGGTCTAACATCTTGCGTTTGTTGCGCACCGCGGATGCTTTATTCGGTTGGGCATGAAAACGTTCAGTAAATCGTTCTAATTGTTCACGCTTTTTCTCGACGACCTTGCTCTGTTTTTCTAAAGTCTTTAAACGAACAGCCTTGGCCTCTTCATACTCTTCGTAATTCCCTTTAATCTTAGTCATGCGGCCATCATCTAAAACAATGGTGTAATTCGTGACATCGTTTAAGAATACTTTATCGTGCGAGATGATGATAAATGTACCGGGATACTTAGACAGATAATCCTTAAGCCATAAGGTGGCTTCCAAATCCAAATAATTGGTAGGCTCGTCTAATAACAGAAGATCGTACGTATAGGTTAATAATTTAGCCAGCTGGGCACGCATCTGCCACCCGCCGGATAAATTGGCAATTGGCTTATGGAATTCTGCTTCTTTAAAACCAAGACCGCTTAAAATCTTCTCCGCCTTATGTTCTATTTCGTAAATCCCTTTTTTCTCTAAAAGTTCTAAAATATCCCCATAGCGCACAGAATCTGCCTTATGGTCATCTTCCAATTTATGCTTCTCTTCCAATAATTGGCGGATCTCATCATCCCCACTCGTTAACTCTTCCATCACGGTGCGCTGCGACGAGAATTTCGTTTCCTGGGCCATGTAGCCAATATTTAAACCTTTTTGGATATTGACCACACCGGCGGTGGGTTCCAATTGGCCTAAGATGATTTTAAATAATGTGGATTTCCCTGCCCCATTGGGACCAGTTAAACCAATGCGTTCATTGGCAAAAATGCTCAACGTCACATCATCCAATAACATGCGCTCGTCGAAATTCTTCGATAAATTAATAACCGTAATCATGGTGCAACCTTCTTTTCTGTTTTAGTTAATGTGTTAAGAGTGCGAATTTCGCTATCCGTCAATGTCCGCCATTTCCCGGACTTTAAATCCCCTAAAGATACTGATCCTATCGCCGTACGTACCAGGCGTTTAACCACATGGCCTTTAGCTAACAGCATTAAACGGATTTGCCGTTTGCGGCCCTCATGGATAATCATGGTCAAATCTGTAGTCGCGTCATTATAACGGACATTTTTAATCTGGCAAGGTGCGGTTTTAATGCCGTCTAACATAATACCTTTTTTAAGCTCAGCTTCAGCCTCTGGCTTTAAACGACCTGTAACTGTCACTTCATATGTCTTGTTTAAATGGAATTTCGGATGAGTCAAATGGAAAGCTAAATCCCCGTCATTTGTTAAAAGAAGCAGACCTTCACTTTCCTTATCTAAACGCCCGACAGGGGCCACATGCGCTAAATCCTTAGGGAGCAGGTCCATGACGGTGCGGTCCGCAAACGGATCATCCTTAGTCGTGGTCACTCCAACGGGTTTATGCAGCATAATATACGAATAGGATTTCACCCCAACAGCTTTGCCATTAACCGAAATCTTCTCGCTGCCATCCACCTCGGTCGATGGTTCACTGACCACACGGCCATTGACCCTCACCCGGCCTTGCTGGATGATCAGCATGGCTTCTCGACGGGAACATACCCCATTATGGGATAAAAAGACCTGTAGCCTCACTTCGATTGCCTTTGCCGTAAAGCTTCGTAGGCCATGAGCGCTGCAGTGACTGACACATTAAGCGAATCCACGCTGCCGTGCATGGGAATACGCACCTTGGTGGTGCAGTGTTGCTGCCAAAATTCACTTAAACCACGGTCTTCTGCCCCCAAGACCAAGGCAACAGGGCCAGCTAACGAGGCCGACGTGTACACCACCTTGGCTTGTGGGAAAGCACCCACAAGACCAATATTATTTTTCTTTAAGAAAGATACGGTGTCTGCATTGCTTGCTGATACCGTTGGTACAGAAAAAATTGCCCCTGTGCTGGAGCGAATCACATTGGAATTGTACAAATCAACCTTGGGATCACAGACAATTAAAGCATCGGCACCGACTGCATCGCAGGTACGCAACACTGCCCCTAAATTCCCTGGCTTTTCAACAGACTCTAAGACAACGACAATGGGGTTCTTGGATAAACGTATGTGATGCAACGTCTGCTGTTTAATAGCCACAATACCAACGATACCATCCTGACGATCCCCGTAAGCAATCTTTGAAAATGCCGCAGCGCTTAATTCAACCATCTTGTCTGATTTAAAAATCTTTATATCCACGCCCTCAGGCATAAGCGACGGGCAATAAAACACTTGGTTGATTAACAAACCTGATTTTTGCGCACGCAACAATTCCCTTGCGCCATCAATGATGGCCAAGCCGTGTTCTCGTCGGGATTTAGCTTCGCGCAAAAGAACAGCTTCTTTAATTAATGCATTGTGTGTGCTAGTGATTTTCATTTCTTAACAGCCCGTGTTAATTGTTGAGCGACCTTGGTATTTAAGGTGAATGCCTTGGTGTTCCACGAAGCAATCATATCTTTCTTATGTTTGGGCCAAAGACCAGGCCAGGTATCCCACCCATATTTCGGGCCTGGACGATTGACCCATACCGGATTCGGATAATAACTAAAAATACCGTCGGGATGCATAAAATGTTTAACAGCCTTATACGTCCAATAACTCCAGTGGAAACCAAAATCATTAAAGCATTTCAGCAAATCCCGTACATAGACATCTTCGCCATATACACCTTGGCGGTAATTAACCCCAAACTCTCCGACATGCACCGGTCTATTCTTGGCTTTAGCAAATTTCCGATATCCATCCATCCGTCGGCGCATCCACTCCTTATTGTAGCCATCATAGGGATATTTAAGGAAAGGCACAAAGGCAAAGGTGAATTCCGGCGGCTCATAAAAATGAATGCTATATAACCAATTGTCATCTGCAAAATCATCTAAAACATCAATCACCTGTGCCCAACGGATACCTTCAATAAAAAGCATGTGATTCTTATCGCAGCGACGAATAGCCTTGATGGTTTCCCGATAAAATTCATTTAAAAGGCCAGCATCCTCAAGCACTGCCTCATTTAAAACATCATACCCAGCAATAATCGTTTCATTCTTATAGCGATCAGCCAACATTTCCCAAATGGCATATGTTTTACGACGGAACGACGCCTTTGTCCATAATTGGGCCTTTCCTAAACTATCTGAATGCCAGTCATAATTCTGGGCCCCTGGCGCGCCGTGCAAATCCAAAATTAAATACACGCCGTACTTCTTTGCCCAGGCAATGGCATTATCTAAAAATGATAGTCCACCATCCTCGATGATGCGATAGTTAAATGGCAGCCGCAGGCTATTAAATCCAAAATCAGCCACCTGCTTCATATCTTTCTGGGTAATAAAATTCTGGCGAAAGGCCCGCTCAAATTCGCGTAAACCCGCCTCGCCATGCAAACAACGAAATTCTTTCTTTAACAATTGCTCGGCGGTATTTGGGGCATGCATAAAATACCCTTCCATCATCAGCCACCCGCCAAAATTGGTCCCTCTTAACTGGATAGGAGAACCTTTGCTGTCAACAATCTGACTGCCTTTAACTTTTAAGAAACCATTGTTCATAAACAACCCGTC
>CAZHGK010000050.1:0-242 GCA_964532095.1 uncultured Planctomycetales bacterium
TTACAGGTCTACTCGTTAATACTTGCTGCCAATCAATCCGATTATCTGACACACTATTGGCAATCAGTAAAATACGATCTAAATCAGTATCTACGCTCTCCTCTTTCTTAATTCTAAAAACACTGGAAAAAACCCAATCATAGCCAATAACCCCTTGTTGATAGGCAATAACCATGCCCCTTAAAATACTTAACAACGGCGTCTGTTGCCAAGCTTGAGGGAATTGAGATAACTCTTTGCCT
>CAZHGK010000050.1:252-1400 GCA_964532095.1 uncultured Planctomycetales bacterium
AACGAATTTCCTCATCAGACGGTTCAAATATATTACCTGCCTTTCCTCGTCGTTGTTTAAGCCAAATATCAACTTCCTTATTTAATATTGATATAAGAACATCCCTATATTTATCCCAAAAATGCGCCAACGTAAAAACAGTTGCCATCCGCGCATTCAACCGTGAAAGATTCTCATCAAAAGGAAGATTACCTGGGGTTATCGTAGGATCATATTCACTACGCGCCTTTTCAATACCAACGGGATCAATAAGATTTCTCAAAACCGCTACAGCATTTTCTAAATCTTTATCCACTAACCATTTTAAACTATGTACCGCATCTTGCCGATTATCTGTACCTTGATGTGCTAATTCCATCAATAATGTCTCTAAGGCAGTTTGAGTTTTGTCGGCTTGTGGGATAGCAGTTAATAAATCAGTATTTGTCGCCATCGCCATATCCACATGAACAATATGTGCGGCGTTGGGGTTTTTTGGGATAGACATGGCTTTGTCTATTTTGGGGATGACCAAATTGGCGCCGCCGGAGAAGTATTTGCGCCCTCCTTCGCCAAGGCTTCGGCGGCCAGGTGGCATGGAAAAAGAACCCCCTCCCTGACCCTCCCCACTTGGGGGGAGGGAATCTTCCTTTACGAAATTGAAAACGCCTTTTTTGAAGGAGTGGAGGTAGCGTTGGTAGATTAGTTCGATGTCATCCTGTGGTTTACCTTGTTGATTCAATGGCCCATTTGGCCTATACGTACTTCCCTGGGATGCTTTCGCATTCATAACTCTCTTGCTGGGCAACCTGCGTGGGGACACGGACGAAATTGGTGATAATACTTTACCAATTTCGACCATGTCCCCTGGTTGGCGTTGGATTCCTTGTGTTTTATTTTGATTCACATAGTGTTGGGCGATGAGGGTGGTCGTTATCTTTTGTTTGTACCATGTGGCTAGAATAAGGCTGTGATAGATTTGGCGTAAGGGGGCAAAGTTCTGGCCTTGGTTGATTTCTTTTTCGAGCTCGGGGAGGATGATTTGTTTAATTATTTGTTGAGTAATAACGCTTTGCGAAAGGTTGGTTCCCTCGGATGCTTTCGTATTCATTACTTGAGGGGTTGGCAACCTGCTTGGGGACACAGACTCAATTGGCGCTTTCGCGCCA
>CAZHGK010000050.1:1454-13255 GCA_964532095.1 uncultured Planctomycetales bacterium
TATGTCCCCTGGTTGGCGTTCCTTCTTAACGTCTATAACCTTATCCATCGCAAGGTAATCTTCCTCAAGCATGACTTTTAGTGTAGACTTAGTGATGTAGGCGAAATTAGCGTTACACGAAAGGTTTTTACCCTGGGTCGCTCTCTCACTCAACCCTTCCTTGCTCGGCAATCTGCTTGGGGACACAGACCCAATTGGCGCTTTCGCGCCAAGGGGGTCTATGTCCCCTGGTTGGCATTGGGCTTCGTAGACTTCTGCTTTATCCGGTACTATCCAGACTTTGTTGAAGGTGTTAATAGGGACGTTGGTGGTGCCGTATTTTTTGTAGGCTTCCTCATAAATTTTCTTCCAGAATTTTTTGCCGGTTTCGCCTTCTGGATACATGAGGCTTGAGGTGATTTGTTTTAAGAGTTAGTCTTGGGCTAAGAGATCACGGCCCATCTCAGTTTGACCAAAGCTGTCAGGAACGATGCGATCTTTTTCATACGGGCTTAGGTTAACCCAAAGATCTTTTTCAGGAGTGGTTAAACTGGCGAGGAAATATTTGATTAAGGTGTTGGCTTGTTGTTTGAGTTGTTCTGTATTAGAACCTGGGACAGTCACCGATTTTGTATGGTTACCTAATTCAGGTTTCTCTTTACCAAAATCGGTAACTGTCCCTGTATCCCCGGTATCAAGAATAAATTCAAACTTGAATGGTTGGTCGGGATGGACTTTAATACCTTTTAAAATGGCAGGAGAAAATTCAGGGCTAAGATGGACCATTACTCCAGGTGCAGGGAGGTTTTGGGCGTAGATAAAAGGAATGTTTGTTGATAAAAAACTCAGAATTAAAAAAGCAATTAGGGATTTCTTAAAACCAGGGACGGTCACCAATTTTGTAAGGTACGCAAAATTAGCTCTCTCTAAATGGGCAAAATTAGTAACCGTCCCTATTTTCATAATTAAAGAAAGTGTACCACCTATATCTATATTATGCCAATTTATAGGATTTAAATGTGGAGGCTATTTTATTGCTCTAACTAGCTGTTCTTGCAATGCTTTATGGAAAATAGCATTGTCTTTTCGGCTGGTCATCACTTCGATGATGGATGAGGTATCGCTGGATAAAGCTTGGGCGTAGGCCTTGGTAAAACTTTCCGGACTTTGAGGCTGGGCGTAATTAAGCTCAAACATACTGGCAGCATTGGCAAATGTATAAGAATGAGGTGTGCCAAAAAGCTTTTCAAAAATATCTTCTTCCTTAGCAATAGCTAAAAATGAAAAAATTGCTCCCCCACCATTATTTAAAACCACAATAATCAACGGCTGCTTTAAATTTTTAAGCATGGCCAACGAATTCAAATCATGCAATCCTGCCACATCTCCTACCATCACAGTCACAGGTAATTTCAAACCTTGGCTAAAACCAGCAGCGGATGCAATAATGCCATCGATACCACTTGCGCCCCTGTTGCCATTAACAATAATGGAATGCCCTTCATAATTCCCATAAAAATCCATATCCCTAATTGGCATGCTGTTGGACAAAAACAAGCCCTGTCCCTGCGGCACCATGGAAGAAATTAAACGCGCAGCCAATGGTTCCGTTAACATCCCTGTTTCCATTAAACTATGCTCAATAAAATCATGGGCTTGTTCGTTATAAAGCGACAAATGCCTTAGCAACGAAGAAGCTTGGCGTTTCTTTACAGACATCATCAGCGCATCTACAAAAACAGAAACAGGGGCATGCACCCGACGGGAAACCAAATGGTTCGGATCATTGCGCAACGGATGGTTTAATACCGTGATATACACCGGCGGTTTCTTAAAAGCAACCCATTCATAAAAACGCTTCGATGTCATGCGGCCACCCAAATGAATAACCCCATCGACGGATGATAAATGCCTTTTCACTTTTGGTGATAATAGCAAATGGTCAAAATAATGGATGATATGCTTATCCGAACACCCCAGCCGCAAACCACTGGAAATATCGGCAAAAATAGGCCAGCTTAATTTTGTCGCCAATTTTAAAACAGCCTGCTGCTCCAATGCCCCACCAATTTTTCCAACAACAATAATCCCGTTCTTAACTTTATTCACATCAGAAGCAATTAATGTAAAGTCACGGATCGTATCCACGACAGGCGCATGATAGCTCGTATACGGTTTTAAAGATTTCTCCCATAATTTTAAACCGTTAAGCAATTCTTTAATCGGACTCTTATCGATCGTCGGAGCCAATGGTTCACGGAACATCATGTTTAAATGCACAACACCTGGCATTGACCCTTGTGCCTGATAAACAGCCTGGTCTACACTTGTTAACACATACGCGGGATCAATGGCCGCATCCGGGCATGGCAGGTCTGCAAAATGTTTCACATAATTACCAAAAATTTTAACCTGG
The DNA here is from genome assembly GCA_964532095.1 of uncultured Planctomycetales bacterium. Classification (GTDB taxonomy): domain Bacteria; phylum Omnitrophota; class Gorgyraeia; order Zapsychrales; family Fredricksoniimonadaceae; genus CAZHGK01. The sequence continues at coordinate 3,850 of CAZHGK010000050.1, forward strand.
TCAATGGTTTGCACCGCCCCTGTCTGGCGTAATTCTGGCGGGCGATCTGCGCTAATGATAATTATCGGTAATTTCTTTTTAGAAGCCTCAATCACCGCCGGAAACATATTGGCAACTGCCGTGCCAGACGTACAAATGACAACCGCTGCCTTCTTTGTCGCTGCCGCATAACCCATCGCATGAAAGGCCAAGCCTCGTTCATCAAAATGAACACAGGTTTTAACCTTAGGATGCCTAGCCGCACTAATAGCCAAAGGCGATGACCGCGAACCTGGGGCAATACAAAAATAATCAATGCCACAGCGCACAAATTCCTCGACGATTAAATGGCTCCAGAAATAATTAATATTAGTTTTATGCATAGCTTATGAAATGATCTTTAAAAAATTGCTGATCTTATGTTCAATTTCCATCCACTCTGATTCAGGCTCGGAACCTTCAACCACCCCTGCGCCGGCGTAAACCGTCAGATTCTTGCCACTGACCAAGGCTGACCGTATTCCAACGACGAGCTCTGTCCAATCCAAACCCACATAACCTAAGGGCGCTGCAAACCAACCACGACTAAAACCTTCCAAGGATCTAATAATTAATTTAGCTTTATTTTTAGGCAGCGCCCCAACAGCAGGTGTTGGGTGTAAAGCTTTAATGATTTTCTCATCTCGCACTTCTTTATGCAATATCCCATCGAAACCAGTGCGCAGATGGTGGCCGTTGCCTAAACTAATAATTTGCGGCAATGCCTCTTCGGTCAATTGATCTGTCAAAGGCTCTAATCCTTCATGGATTGTTCGAACAACCAGGGCATGTTCATGATTATTCTTATCTGATACCTTAAGCGCAGCTTTTAACTGCTCATCCTCTTTTGCATCCTTCCCGCGACGGATCGTACCTGCAATAGCTTCTGATTCAATCTTCCGGCCTTGACGGCGATATAAACGTTCCGGTGATGCACCCAAGAATGCTTTCGTACCAAATTGAAAACAAAAATGATAGCTGTTTGGCGTGACTTCAATTAACTGGCGCAGCATCATCCATGGGTTTAATTGTTCTTTAAATGTAAAATTAATTTGGCGGGCTAAAACTACTTTTTGATACTGAGCCTTATCAATCTTTGCCAAGACCTGGTTAACATTGGCCTTCCATTCTAATTGGGAAGGAAAATCTCGACGACGAATTACCTTAGGCTTACCTGCCGGCAATGCGCCTTTGACTTTTAAAGCATTTAATTGTCGCAGCAGAGTTGTTTTGACTGGTCGACCAATGAGATTGCAACAAAAAATCATCCTGCCGCCATCAAAAGCCAATTCAAATAAAGGTAATACAAAACGATATGCACCAAAAGCTTTCCAATTGCGGTCTAGATTATCTTCATCAAAACAAAAACCGCCATACCATTGGCGATAAGGCATGCTGGGTTTTAAAAACGCGCGAAGATTATTAAAAATATCCTCGAGCTTGCCTGTACGATTGCCCTTTATAACACAGGCTTCTCCTAAACCAGCAATGACTGCTGATCCACTTTGATTGGCCCCATAGATTTTTGATGAAGACGGGTTAGCGTTTAACCAGCTGAGCGCATCCATTGGTTGGACTTTAATTTCAATGCGCTCGTCAATCGTCTTGCCTGATTTAAGGCGACGATTGATTTCCTCGGCCATCAACTTCTTGGCTTCTATAAATGTGTAAATTTTTTCTGACATAAGCATATTGTAAACATTGAGCCGGTGTTGTGGAGCCGAACAATCAGACGTTTTTTGCCAAATGTTTACGAAGAATTACAGATTGGGTGTAGCGACCCGCTTTATTGGAGCGTTCTTTGCGGATTAATTTGCACACCACCCAAGCTGTAAACTGAGTAAACGGCAAAAATACGTCGTGAGGCGTAACAATACCGGGCAATGTTTACAAAAATCTAAGGTTTACGTCCTGAATAAATTGTAGCCACCCCACCCATTAAAGGCGTTGCTTCAACATCCACAAATCCAAACTGTTTTAAGATCTTCATGAATCGCTCACCGTATGGAAAATCAGCAACGGTTTGATTCAAATATTGGTACGCCTTCCAATTACCCGATAATAAAAAACCAACTGCCGGTACAACCCCATTCATATACATCCAATGGCCACCGCGCAATAATGGTTGCTTGGGAATAGAAAATTCTAAAATAAGAATCTGTCCTTCACTTTTAAGTACCCGAAACATTTCCAGCAACCCTCGACGAAGATCAGGAATATTTCGGATCCCAAAAGAAATGGTTAGCACATCAAAGGTGTTTTCAATAAACGGCAAGGCTTGCCCATCCCCTGTTTGCAAAAGGATTCGATTGCCTAACCCCAAAGCTTCAATTTTCTTCTGTCCAATTGCCAGCATTCCCTCGGCAGGGTCCACACCAATAGCTGTTGTGATATTCTTATTGCTTTGCACCAGCTCAATAACCACATCTGCTGTTCCTGTGGCAACATCTAATAATTTAATGGAAGAGTTTTGCGGGATCATGGCGGCCAATTTCCGACGCCACGAACAATCCTGACCAAGCGATAGCACGCGGTTTAGAAAATCATACCGGCTGGAAATATGATTAAACATTTTCCAAGATTCACTTTTAGGAATAATCGGACTCATAAACTCCTATGATTCAACAACACGGGGACCACTGATATAGGAAACAATATCAATAAAATCCTTCATCTTGTGATGATCTTTAATCCCCTCGGATTTTTCCACACCACTATTCACATCCACCGCATAAGGCTTTAGCTCATTAACAGGGGCAATAACATTTTGCTGATTTAAACCACCCGAAAGAATAATAGGGATCGTTCCTGACTTAAGTGTCTTAATAGCAGACACATCAAAGGTCTTGCCTGTGCCACCATATGCATCGTCGCTATGGGTATCAAATAAAAACGCATCCACTTTAAATGCTTCAACAATTGAAGGATTAAAATCTGCACCTACGCGAAAGGCCTTGATCGTTTTGACCTTATACCGACGCAGACGATGACAAAAATGATGATCTTCATCCCCATGCAATTGCACTGCCCTTAAACCACAGTGATTAATAATATCGCGGATTGCTCCTGAATTATTATTCACAAAAACGCCTACCGGTGTGATAAATGGTGGCAAGGCTTCAATAATCTTCTTTGCCTTGGCCGGCGCAATAAAACGCGGGCTCTTTTTATAAAAAATAAATCCAAGCGCCCATGCACCTAAACGGGCTGCTTTTAAAGCATCATCCATATTTGTAATTCCACATACCTTAACTCGTACCATACGACTCCTTTGTCTGGCATCCTTGCAAAGACCACTTTGATCCCGGGCAAAAACACTATTTCATTAATTCATCGATTTTGTCACCTATGTTTGGCGCACGCATAAACGTTTCACCAATTAAAACCGCATGCGCACCTGCATCACGCACTCGCTTTACATCGTCAGAACCTTTAAGACCACTTTCTGCCACAATAATTTTTCCCTTAGGAATTCGCGGGATCATCCGTAAACAGTTGGCTAAATCCACGTGTAATGTTTTTAAATCACGGTTATTGATGCCAATAATTTCTGCATCTGCCTTTAATGCTCGTTCGATCTCTGCTTCATTATGAACTTCAACCAAACAATCCAGCCCCAAGGCATGGGCCACAGCCATTAAGTCTTTTAACTGAGCATCAGACAACATAGCTACAATTAACAGTATGGCAGAGGCGCCATAAAAGGCCCCATCATAAATTTGATTCTCGTGAATAATAAAATCCTTCATCAGCGTGGGCACTGGACAATATTCGCTGACAAGGTCCAAGTACATATAATTCCCTAAAAAGTATTTTTCCTCTGTTAAAACAGAAATAGCAGCAGCCTGGTGATCAATGTATGTCTTAGCAATTTTCTTAACATCAAAATCTTCTCGAATAATTCCTACCGAAGGTGATGCCTTTTTAATCTCTGCAATCAGATTAATTTGACCTGGCTTGGAAATCGCCTTTTTAAAAAGTTCATACCGGCGCCTCCCTTGCGGAGCCATGTTCTTTTTTAAATTGGCATAATACGCATCCTTACCGGCGAGAAATTCCAATTTGTGCTGGGCAATAGTTTTTAGAAAATCAGCGGACACGGTTGGTAAACTCCTTAAGCTGGGCCAATTTACTTAATGCCCGCCCTGAATCAATGGCATGTTCAGCCATGCGTAAGCCTACAGATAATTGGTCAACTGCCTCACTGACATATAAGGCATAGGCGGCATTGGCCACAACAATATTCCGTCGAGGCCCTTTCTCTCCATTTAAAACAGCCAACGCAATATCTGCATTCGTTTGCACATCCCCACCAATAAAATCTTCCAAACGCGCTGGTGCTAAGCCCAATTCTTCAGGAGTAATTGTATAGCTGATCACATCCGAACCATTATATTCGCTAACATAGCTTGGCCCGGTTGTGGTAATTTCATCGAGGCCATCTGCCCCATGAACTACTAAAGCTCGACGAAGCCCTAGATTTTTTAAAACATGCGCCATAGGCTCTGTTAATTCTCGGCTATAAACCCCCATGATTTGATGCGTTGCTCGAGCTGGATTCGTCAACGGCCCAAGAATATTAAAAATTGTTTTAACACCCACAGCCTTACGGGCTGGAGCGGCATATTTCATTGCCGGATGAAGCTGTTGGGCAAATAGGAACGCTAAACCGACCTCATCTAAACACTCTCCTAATAATCGATTTTCCATATCAATATTTACACCCATCGCCTGCAACACATCTGCACTGCCGCATTTACTCGACACCCCACGATTACCATGCTTGGCTACAACAACGCCAGAAGCAGCAACAACTAAGGCAGCGACGGTAGAAATATTAAATGTATCCTTATGATCACCCCCTGTGCCACACGTGTCTAAAACAACACCATGATTCGTTGAAACATTAATAACAAAACGGCGCATCAACAAGGCACAGGCAGTGATTTCTTCAATGGTTGGACCCTTGGTATTAAGCGCCAAAAGAAACTCCTTCATATCCTCTAAAGGAGCCTCACCCGTCATAATCAAAGCCATCACAACGGTGATTTCATCATGGGTAAGATTGGCACCACTTTGAATTTTACGGATATAGTCGCGCATCTTACTTCGTCATTGTTAGGAAGTTTTTTAGGATACTTTTACCCTGGGTCGTCAAAATAGATTCCGGATGGAATTGCACGCCCCATAACGGCAAGGTTTTGTGACGGACACCCATGATTTCACGGTCATCGGTTGTCCATGCGGTGACTTCTAAACATGCCGGCAATTTTTTAGGATCAATCACCAAGGAATGGTAACGCGTTGCTTCAAAAGGATGAGATAAACCTTTAAACAGCCCCTTACCATCGTGTTCAATAGCAGATGTTTTACCATGCATTAATTTCTTGGCATTAATAATCTTGCCACCAAAGGCATACCCAATAGCCTGGTGCCCTAAGCACACCCCTAAGATGGGAATTTTTCCAGAAAGCTGTTTAATAATATCGACAGAAATCCCTGCATCTTCTGGACGACCAGGCCCCGGAGAAATAACAATTTTATTGGGCTTAAGCTTAATCACCTCCGCTAGGCTTAACGCATCATTGCGAATAACCTTCATATCGGCATTAAGCTCACCAAAATATTGCACGAGATTATATGTAAATGAATCGTAATTATCGATCATTAAAATCATAATACACCTTATTCTTTTTCGCGAAAAACCTTGGCGCCAATTTGGTTTAATTTGACATCAAGCTCTTCATACCCACGGTCCAAATGGTAGATGCGGTGGATTTCTGTTTTACCCTTGGCTACCAAACCTGCAATGACAAGCGCTGCGGAAGCACGTAAATCTGAAGCCATGACCGGCGCCCCATACAATTGTTTAACCCCCTCAACAATGGCAACCGCTGCATCTCGTCGGATTTGGGCCCCCATACGATTAAGTTCGGCAATATGCATAAAACGGTCAGGAAACACACGATCGGTGATGATACTGACCCCAGGAGTTACTGCCATTAAGGCCATGTATTGCGCTTGCAAATCTGTCGGGAAACCTGGATGCGGATGGGTAACAATATTCGCAGGTTTTAACGTCTTTCTAACTTTCACACGGATATCATGGCCATCCTTACGCAATTCCACACCAATATCCCTTAATTTATCAACCAAGGATAATAAATGCACATAATTGGCTTCTTTAACTAAAATATCGCTTTTTGTTGCTGCTGCCATGAGCAGAAACGTACCTGCCTCAATACGGTCTGAACCCATGCGATAAGACGCCCCATTGAGTTTGCGCACCCCGTTAATCACAATGCATGGAGTACCTTGACCGCTAATCTTGGCGCCCATCGAACTTAAGAAATTCCCTAATTCTTCAATTTCTGGTTCACACGCGGCTGATTCAATAATAGTTTCCCCATGGGCTAATACCGCAGCCATCATCACATTCGCAGTTGCCAATACCGACGATCCAAAGCTTCCGCCTAAATACATGTGCGCACCTTTAAGTTTAGGTGCATGCGCAATCACATACCCTGCATCAAAATCAGCCTTGGCCCCTAAGGACATAATACCTTTCATGTGCAAATCAACAGGTCGGATACCAATAACACAACCTCCGGGCATGGACACCTTGGCTTTACCTAATTTACCCAAGATAGGCCCTAGCACACAAAATGACCCACGCATCGTCGACACTAATTTATAATCAGCTACATGATTATTTAAAGCGCCACTAATGGATACTTTATTTCCGCTGATTTCAACCGTCTTACCTAAGGAGCGCAACAATTTACACATGGTTAATGTGTCACGTAATTTAGGGACATTGCGAATTTCACAAGGCTGGTCTGTTAACAACGTGGCTGCCAAAATTGGCAAGGTGGCATTCTTGGAACCACTCACACGGATTTCACCAGATAATTTCCTTCCACCTTCAATTACAAATTTTTCCATAATTACACTCCACCCAATTTAGTTTTAATCACACGCTCTCGGCCTGACAAATCATTGATAATCTTAGTTGAATGATAACCGCCAATCAACCCTAAGAATTTCTCAATCGCATTTGCCTGCCCGTCGCCGAACTCCATCATAAGCCAAGCCCCGGGCTTTAGCAAGACCTTCGCATATTTTATGATTTGCCGGTAAAACACCAGTCCGTCCATACCTCCATCTAACGCCCGAAGCGGTTGACTTAAAACATCTTTAGGCAATGACGGCAATTGACGGGACGGAATATACGGCGGATTAGAAACAATGGCATCAAAATGTTCAAAACCAAGACCCTTGGCCTTCTTTAAAAAAACCTCAACAATAGCTGGGTCAAGAATATCCCCCTCAAGAAAATGCACCCTATCTTCAACCCTGTGCATGCGGGCATTACCCCGCGCAACTTCCAAAGCTTTTACAGAAATATCGACCGATATAACCTGAACGCTTGGAATTAACTTAGCTAAAGTTATAGCAATATTCCCAGACCCAGTCCCCACATCCAAAACCAAGCCACCTTTAATTTCCTCAATGGCCTGTTCTGTTAATGTTTCTGTTTCTGGTCGAGGAACTAAGACATCCGGGGTCAAATTAAACTTAAGTCCATGAAAATCCCAAGACCCTAAAATATATTGTATGGGCTCACCCTTTTCTAAACGGACCTTTGCTTCTTGGAATTGTTTGTGTTGGGAATTTGTTAATGCTGGTTTATTAAGCAGTAAATCAACAGGTTTACACTTTAAAATGTGGGTCAGAAGAATTTGATCTTCCGTCATGGCTGGGTTTGCGCCTGTTCTTTGGCTTCACGTTCCGCTGCCATTAAGGCATCTGTTAAATCATCCATATTGCCATTTAAAATGCTTTCTAATTGATGCGAGGTAAAGCCAATGCGATGATCAGTTACCCGTCGATCAGGAAAATTATAGGTACGAATTTTTTCACTACGGTCTCCGGAACCAACCTGTGACTTACGCAAGGCCGCTTCTTTTTGGTAAGCGTCTTGTTGCATTTTATCTAAGATGCGAGCACGCAAAATACGCATGGCCTTGGCACGATTCTTTAACTGCGAACGCTCATCCTGGCAAACAACGACGGTATTTGTCGGTAAATGGGTAATACGCACCGCAGAATCTGTGGTATTAACACTTTGCCCACCAGGACCTGAGGAACGGTACACATCAATCTTTAAATCTTTTTGCAAGATTTCCAAATCAATTTCTTCTGGTTCAAACATCACCGCAACAGTGACTGCAGAAGTATGGATACGCCCAGAAGCTTCCGTTGAGGGGACACGCTGCACCCGATGTGTCCCGCTCTCCCACTTAAGCCGCTTGGAACATTCTTTCCCACTTAAAGAAAAAACAACTTCTTTAACCCCACCTGCTTCCGTATCTGAAAATTCCATCAATTCCAGGGTCCAGCCTTTAAGGTCAGCATACTTGCTGTACATTCGATAAAGGTCGCCAGCAAACAAACTAGCTTCTAACCCGCCGGTCCCTGCACGGATTTCAATAATAATATTTTTATCTGGAACATTTTTGGTGGGATCTAAATAATCTGTAAGTTCTTGGGTGAGGCTTGCCAATTGGGGTTCTAAATCCTCTAATTCGCTTTGGGCAAGTTCTCTAAATTCAGGGTCGCCCTTGCCTTTAATGATCTCGCGCAATTCTTCGACCTGCACGGATGTTCTTTGATAAAGGCGAAAACGATCGACCAGGCCTGTTAAATCGGCATACTCTTTGGCGAGCTTGCCGTACTGGGCCTGGTCGGAGGCAATGTGTTCTTGAGCTAGAAGGTTCGAAAGTTCATCAAAACGCGCTTGCGCCTTAACGAGCTTCGCTTCATCACTTGGTCTTAGCATAACGCTTGTTAAAACGCTCAATGCGGCCGGCGGTATCTACGAATTTCTTCGCACCGGTAAAAAACGGATGGCATTGGGAGCAAATTTCAACACGGATGCTCTTTTTGGTGGCACGCGTATGGATCACACTACCACAGTTGCATGTGATAATCGCGGTGTCGTAATTTGGATGAATATTGGCTTTCATATCTTTACCTTTGGTTAAGTATTTCTAAAGTCGCAAATTATATATGATTTAGCGATATTTTGCAAGCACCCTTTACATGAGGGATTATTTGTTCATATTCTGCAAGAAATCGGCATTTGTTTTAAATTTACCTACTTTATCGATTAAAAGTTCCATGGCTTCAGCGGTGTTTAAATCATTAAACGCCTTACGCAATAACCATACACGCTGAAGATCATCAGGGGCCACCAACAATTCTTCATGGCGGGTATTAGAACGCTTGATATCGATCGCAGGATAGATACGACGTTGGAATAAATTACGATCCAACTGCAATTCCATGTTCCCTGTTCCTTTGAATTCTTCGAAAATAACTTCGT
>CAZHGK010000051.1:0-13092 GCA_964532095.1 uncultured Planctomycetales bacterium
TCACCCCCGAATGTTTTTGTCGGGGGTCCAGAATTCTGGATTCCCGATAGAAGCACTCGGGAATGACTAATAGGAGATTATATGGCACATTTAGTGGAAATCCAATTAGGCGAGTACCGCCCTGTCACATTATTTGACATGAATAGCATCACCTGTAAAAGGGGAGATATGGTGATTTGTGAAGTGAACAAATCATTTGAATTCGGCAAGGTGGTTTCAGATCCAAGCAAAAGCTGTAACGGCAAGGCAGAGGCCAGCGCCGGTAAGGTAGTTCGGGTTGCTTCCGACGGAGATTTGCGTCAAATTGTGAATAATCAAATGAAGTCCAAGGATGCCTTGGCAGGTTGCCAGCGCAAGGTGACAGAATCCAAATTGGATATGCCCTTAGTTAAGGCCGAGTATACCTTTGATAGCACCAAGCTTTTGATTTTCTTTACTTCCGAAGGTCGGGTGGATTTTCGTAATTTGGTTAAAGATTTGGCCAAAATGTTTCGGGTGCGTATTGAATTGAAGCAAATCGGGGTACGGGACAAGGCTAAGATCATCGGTGGTATTGGGGTGTGTGGCCGGGAATTGTGCTGCTCTTCTTATTTAAAAGATTTTCATGCCCTTTCGATAAAAATGGCCAAAGATCAAGGCCTGCCGCTTAATCCGTCGAGAATATCCGGGGCTTGTGGCCGGGTCAAATGTTGCATGGCGTATGAATTTCAAGTGTACCGCGAATTTTCCAAGAATTTACCTAAGATGGGATCTAAGGTCACAACCCCGCAAGGTGAAAAGGGTAAGGTCATTAATATTGATATTTTAAAACGGTTTGTCACGATTGATTTAGGGGAAGGGAAGATGTCAAAGGTTACCTATCCGCCGCTAGAATTAGGAACGCCAAATGCGAATCCTCCTGTGGCGAAACAGGCAAAATGAACATGAGTAAATTTTTTGTTACTACCCCCATTTATTATGTCAACGATGCTCCGCATATCGGGCATGCCTACACGACGATCTTGGCTGATGTATTAAGTCGGTATCATCGCACCGTTGGTGATGATGTGTTTTTTTTAACCGGAGTCGATGAGCATGGGCAAAAGGTCAAACAGGCCGCTGAAAAAAGGGGAATGACCCCTCAAGCGCACTGTGATGATTTGGCACCTCGATTTTCTAATTTGTGGGCCAAGCTTGATATTCGTTACGATGATTTTATTCGTACAACTCAGGTGCGTCACACCAAGATTGTTCAAGAAGTCCTGCAAAAGGTGTATGACAGCGGCGATATTTATCTGAATGAATACGAAGGTTTGTATTCGGTTTCTGAGGAGCGTTTTATTACGGAAACGGAATATGCCTCAGGCCAATTCCGTGACGTTAAAACGATAAAGGAAAAGAATTATTTTTTCAAGATGAGCAAGTACCAGGATAAGCTCATCAAATATATTGAAAGCAATCCTGGGTTTATCCGCCCCGAGCATCGCCAGAATGAAATTTTAGGGTTTCTTAGACAGCCCTTAACCGATTTGTGTATTTCTCGTCCTAAAGCTCGCATGGATTGGGGTATTGAAATTCCTTTCGACAAAGAATATGTCACCTACGTCTGGTTTGATGCCTTAATTAATTATATTTCGGTGCCTGGTTATTTATCGGATGAAGCGCGTTTTAAGAAATGGTGGCCTGCTGATGTGCATCTGATCGGTAAAGATATTTTAACAACGCATTGTGTGTACTGGACGACGATGCTGTTTTCTTTAGGATTACCTTTGCCTAAAACTATTTTTGCCCATGGCTGGTGGTTGATGGGACAGGATAAGATGAGCAAGTCCTTAGGCAATGTGGTCAATCCCTTGGATTTAATTGAAAATTATGGCGTTGATGCCGTGCGTTATTATTTAATGCGTGAAATGGTGCTTGGCCAAGATGCCAATTTCACGACGGATAGTTTTATTAAATGCTTTAACAGTGACCTTGCTAATGATTACGGTAATCTTTTAAATCGGGTGAGTGGTTTAATTGCCAAGAATCATGGCGGATTAATTCCTCCGATTGGCGCTTTAACGCCTGCAGAAGAAGAAATCAAAACTCAAGCAAATGCCCTGCCTTTGAAAGTAAAAGACTTGGTGGCTGATTTTAAAGTGCAGGAAGCTGTTTTAGCGACGGTTGAATTTGTACGTATGCTCAATAAATATATGGAAGTCCAAGCGCCTTGGAAATTGGCGAAGACTGATCTGCCAGCTGCTGAGCGAGTGTTGTATGCCGCAGCGGAGAGTTTACGCATCGCTACTATTTTGTTAGCACCTGTGATGCCACAAAAAACAGCGACGGTGTTGGATGTTTTAGGGGCAACAGGGACTCAGCCTGTGTGGGGGCAAATAAAAAGTGGCACAGTGTTAAAAACTCATCCAGCGTTATTTCCACGGATTGAAGTAGACGATCAACGAAAGTCCCCGGCAATAGGGGAGAAAAAATAATGGCGATTGAGACCATCAAATGGGTCAATGGTGCAGCCCGCATCATTGATCAAACCAAATTACCCAATAAACTTGAATACATTGATTGCCGCGATGTGCGCTCCATGTGGCATGCTATCAAACGTCTGTCTGTGCGTGGCGCGCCAGCCATTGGTGTCGCTGGTGCTTTTGGTGTTTTGTTGGCCGTGCAGAATTTTAAAGGCAATGATAAGACGAAATTTCTCAAAACATTTAATGATGCCTGCGAATATTTAGTCAGTTCCCGTCCGACGGCAGTTAATTTATTTAACATGATCAATGCAATGGCGGATGTGGTATTAGAACATGCTGCTGAAGATGTCGCCACATTAAAGAAATTATTGCACAAACGGGCCATGGAAATATTTAAAGAAGATCAGCTTGTTTGCCGCAGCATGGGCAATCACGGCGCGCAATTAATTACCAATGGCATGCGCTGTTTAACGGTTTGTAATGCCGGGGCTTTGGCCACCGTCGATTATGGAACAGCCTTAGGGGTATTTTATAGTGCAAAGGCCAAGGGTAAGAAGTTTTCGGTGTATTCGTGTGAAACTCGGCCATTGCTACAAGGCGCACGTCTAACATGTTGGGAATTGACCCGTGAGAAAATTGATACGACCTTGATTTGCGACAATATGGCAGCTTCCTTAATGGGTAAAGGTAAGGTAGATATTATTTTTGCGGGTGCAGATCGCATCGCCTCTAATGGAGATACAGCGAATAAAATTGGGACGTATATGTTAGCAGTATTAGCGAAACATCATGGCGTGCCTTTTTATATTGTGGCGCCGAAATCGACCTTTGATTTAAAGATTAAATCAGGGGCAGAAATTCCGATAGAGGAGCGTAGTGCGGATGAGGTGACGAATTTTGCTGGAATGCCGACGGCGCCTAAGGGGGTTAAGATATATAATCCTGCGTTTGATGTGACACCGGCGAATTTAATTACGGGCATTGTGACCGAGTACGGCATCATCCGACCGCCGTATATTTCCAATATCCAAAAAACTTTTAAATGAAATTACTTAAAGACATCGGTGAATTTGGTTTGATCAATCGCCTCAATACCTTAAGCCCTAAGAATAAGGCAGTCATCAAGGGCATTGGCGATGATACCGCTGTATTGCCATACACCAAGGATAAGTATCAACTATTTACGACAGATATGATGACTGAAGATGTGCATTTTACACGACGTATGCCAGCAGCGCTTATTGGCCGTAAAGCCCTGGCTTGCAATATCAGCGATATCGCAGCCATGGGTGGAATACCGACGAATGCAGTTATTTCTATCGGTGTTCCCGGAACTTTGCCTGTTAAATTTATCGAAGATATGTACAAAGGTATTCAAGGCATCGCCAAAGAATTTAATGTTAGCATCGTCGGTGGAGATACGATTAAATCCGAAAAGATTATAATCAATATTGCGCTGTTAGGCGAAGTCGAGAAAAAATATTTAGCCACCCGCGATGGGGCAAAACCTGGTGATATTATTTTTGTTACTGGTCCGTTAGGGGGAAGTTTAAAAAGCGGTCGGCATTTGACATTTATTCCCAGGGTTAGTCAGGCGCGTTTTTTAGTTAAGAATCTTAAGCCTACGGCCATGATGGATATTTCCGACGGACTAGCAGGTGATTTGCGACATATTTTAAAACAAAGCGGGGTAGGTGCTGATATTTGGTTTGATGCGATCCCTTTACATAAGAATGTAACTGTTGAGCAGGCATTAACAGATGGCGAAGATTTTGAATTACTTTTTACTTTGTCCGAAACAAAGGCCAAGAGTATATTAAATTGGCAAGCGAATCAAAAGCAATGGTACTTTTATCCGATTGGTGAGATTATTAAAACAAAAAAGGATCGTTTAAGAAAATATGGATTCACACATTTCTAAAAGCGCCCAAGAAACCATGGCCGTTGCTAGGAAATTTGCCAAGCAGCTTAAAAAGGGTGATATTATTTTTCTAGAAGGGGATCTAGGTGCTGGCAAGACCACCTTCACCAAAGGTTTGGCAGAAGCTTTTGGCGTTAAGGCGCAACAGGTGGTCAGTCCTACCTTTGTCATCATGAATCATTACCAGGCAAAGCTGCCCATTTATCATTTTGATTTATACCGTTTAGAAAAGCCGCAAGAAATTGCCAGTGTGCAATTCGATGAATATTTCTATGGCGATGGGATTAGCATTGTGGAATGGCATGAGCGTTTGCCAAAAGATCAAAGGCCAAGCAATTTTTGGCTTGTGCAATTAAAACACCTATCGGAGAATGAACGGGACATATGTATTTCTTATCCCTCGAAACCTCAACAAACACCTTCACGCTAGCGTTAAGCCACGACGATAAAATCATTAAATCGTCTTTTCGCAAAACCGATCGCATCCTGGAGAAATCAATGGTCAAGATTATTGACCAGTTTCTTAAAAAAACTAAGGTGACGTTTGCCCAGTTAGATGCTTTTGCCGTCGGATTAGGGCCAGGGTCATTTACCAGTTTGCGGGTAGGATTATCAACCGTTAAAGCGTTTTGCTTGGCAACAGGCAAAAAGGCCGTGGGGATTCCTAGTATGGATGTGATTGCCATGGGCGTTGCCCATATCCCGTGTGATCAAATCTGTGTGCTCATTGATGCGCGTCGAGAAAAATGTTATACAGCTTTCTATACGCCAACTAAAAACGGGCTTAAGCGCAACAGTGAATATCAATTAGAAACATTGCCTGAAATTATTAAGCAAGTGCAGGGAAAAACTTTATTCGTCGGCGATGCAGTTAAGAAATATCAAAGTCAGCTGCAAAGTCCCCGTGCTGTATTCGCCCCAGAACAATTGGCACAGCCGCAGGCGACATGCTTAGCTGAGGCGGCATTTGAGCGTTTGGCCCGAGGGGATTATGATAATATTCATCACATGCAGCCTTTGTATTTGTATGGGGCTGATTGCCAGGTGACGCGCGCATGAATTTTACCAGCTGGGTAACCATCGATACCGAGGCTTTAGCGTATAATTTTACCCAATTAAAAAAATTAGCTACGCAAAATATGGCCTATAACGGCGGGCTGATGCCGGTTATAAAAGCAGATGCCTATGGCCATGGCATGTTAACTGTTGCTAAATGTTTGCATGAAGCAGGCTGTAAATTTTTTGCTGTCTCGAATGTGACCGAAGGGGTGGGTTTAAAGGAAGCGGGCTTTGACCAAAAGATCTTATTATTTGAAAGCACCTTGCCCGAAGAAGCGCAAGCGATTGTTGCGCATGATTTAATCCCGACGGTGTGTTCCGTAGATTTAGCGCTCCAGTTAAATAAGGAAGCTTCCAAGGCTGGCAAGAAAATTGCCGCACATATTAAAGTGGATACAGGGATGGGGCGTTTGGGGGTTGATGAACAGCAAGCTTTTGATGTGGTGCAAACCATCCGCAAGGAATGTCCGTCGATCCAACTGGAAGGAATCTATACTCATTTTCCGTTAGCAGATACGGACCGCGATTTTACCTTTGCCCAAATGCGTCGCTTCCGCGACATCCTTTATTCTTTAGAAAATAATTTCATCACCTTTTCCTATGTGCATGCAGGCAATAGTATGGGCCTGGGGGATTATAAATCGGAATTATTTAATTTAGCCCGACCAGGTTTGATGCTGTATGGTCTTTATCCAGCTAAGGCCTTGCAAGCCAAGGTTAGCCTGCACCCGGTGATGTCTGTTAAAAGCCGCATTATTTTTATCCGCAGCATTGCCAAAGGCCAGGGCATCAGCTATGGCCATACGTTTAAAGCCAAGGAAGATATGACGGTTGCGGTTTTACCAATTGGCTACAGCAATGGGTATTTGCGGGCTATGTCCAATAAAGCTTTTGTGTTAATTGCCGGGGTGCGTTGCCCTGTTATTGGCCGGGTGACGATGGACCAGATTATGGTGGATGTGACCCCTGTGACATTTTCTGGTAAGTTACCGTCGGTGGGAGATGAAGCTGTGATTTTAGGCAAGCAGCATAAGCAAACCATTAGTGCGGATGATTTAGCCCATTGGGCGGAAACCATCAGTTATGAAATCCTTTGCGGCTTAGGCAGCCGTCTTCCCCGAGTGACCTTGTAAGGAATTTACGACCGTCGTATCATTAGAACAAAAGCAACAATGAGAAAAAGGACAGGTGCTAGAAAAGCGCCCACAACAGGGGCTGTTGCCCCACCTTTACCTAAAGCCAAACCTACCGCATCAGTCACATAATACAAAAACCCAATAATAAGTGCGATACCGACGGCAGCAAAGGTCATGCCACGTTGGCGTCCTTTCACAAGCAAGGCAAAGGGCAGGCCCACGAGCACAATAATAAAGGGGCGTAAAGGAAGGGTGATTTTTTGGTAATAGTCAACGGTGAGATTATTGATGGTTTTAACAGCACCGCTGCCGGAAAAACGCCCGATGTAATCATGCAGTTGTTTTAAATTCATGGTGTTAATATCCAGCCTCTGGCGCAATAAATCCTGGGGAGTTTCTTTAAGGTCCATTAATTTCTCTGCAGCAATGCGCACTTCACTGGGGACGTTGGGCCTGGCGTCTTGGTAACTGGTGATTTGGCAGTTATAGAATTTCCAGGCAAGGCCTGTCCATTTTCCTTTTAAAGCAGAAATCTTTTCTTTTAAGTTCTGATGGTCATCATGGCCAATGATGGTGATACCGGTTAATTCATTGGTATTTGGGTCAAATTCATCGACGAAGAACAAGCGATTCTTTAATCCATAAAGGGTAAGGTTTTTAATCACAGAGCGGCCTTTGCCTTTTTCACCAATGCCGATCTTGATTTTAGATTCCCGGATATCCTGGGCCACCATGGAAGATTGCGGAACAAATTTCTCATTCATCCAAAATACAAATGCCGAAACGACGATCGAAAAGATAATCGCGGGCTTGGCAATTTGCCAGAAATTAACACCACTGGCACGGATGGCAATGACTTCGTTATGGCTGTTCAGTTGGCTATAAGAAAAAAGCACGGCAATGAGGCATGCCACCGTCGATGTATTGACGATGATCATAGGCAAGAAAGATAGATAATATTGTCCGATGGTCATTAAGGGGACTTGCTTTTCAATGAAATCTTCCAGGTTGCCGAAGGTGTCGATGAGGATAAAAAGGAAGGCAAAGGTAAACACTGTCCCTAAGAAAATGGTGACGATGGATTTAAGAACATAATGGTCTAGGATACGCATAATTTCCAGTTCATGATGGCCACAACAATGGCAGCAATGATATTAGGAACCCACATCAATAATGTCGGGTCAGCAAAGTTTTGGGTAGCCATGCCTTGGCAAGCCAAGGACAGGATGTAATAAGGAGCAGCAAAGAGTAAGGCATATAATAAATTTGCCGATTTAGCCCGACGGTGGGTAATGACCGCAAAAGGAAAACCCAGGAGGATAAAAATGAGCGGTGTGAATGACCAGGCCAGGCGACGTTGGTATTCGGTGATCAAGGGCGAGGCATCAATCGCCATGCCGCGCATGTCATTGGCCTTTTGTTGCAGTTCATGCAAGGTCATGGCCTTGGGCTTTTTTTCCGCCTTTGTTTTTTGTTTAGATAGGTCCATGGTGATAAACGATTGCTGGAAATTTAATTTATAAAAATTATTAGGATTTTTTAAGTCAGGCTCGTCGGATGTTCCATTGATGAGCTTGAGCATGATCTTATCCTGGCCAGGGACTTGCACGAATTCGCCTTCCTGGGCAATGATGGTGCGGGTGGGTTTATTCGGTTGTGGCTGGTAAATACGTACGCCGTACAAGTGATTGTTCTCAATGTGGTAGATAAAAATGACGTACTTGTCAAAGGCATTGATAAATGAGCCTGCCTCGAGCATGGCAGCAGGGTTTTGCACACCGGTTTGTTGGAATAAGCGCATTTGCGCATCAAAGGCCCGAGGGATAACACGGTCGTTGAGCAAGTACACGACCATGCTTAAGATAACTCCTACCATAAGAAGAGGAGCAAGCAGACCCTTGACCTTAATGCCACTGGCACGCATGGCTAAAATTTCATTCTCCGCCGACATGCGGCCAAAAGTTAGGATGACGGTCACTAAACAGGCAATGGGCAGGGTGTATCCCAATAGAATGGGGATGTAATAAATAAAAATTTGTGACACCGCTGTTATGGCAATGCCTTTATTGATGACTTTATCAGCGAGCTGGGGGAGATACCCTAATAAAAAAACGCCGGTGAGTGTGCTGATGGCAATGGTAAACGGCAGCAAGCATTCATTTAAAATGTAGTTACGCAGGATGCGCATGTTTGACAGTTGGGGCAATGGCAAGTGTTAGTATATTCACTTGCGCTGCGCCTTCGTTAAGTAAGGTTTCAGCCGCGGCATGTGCCGTGGCGCCTGTTGTCAATAAATCATCGACGATGATAATTGATTTATCCCGGACGGACGAATGGTTTATTTTAAAAGCACCCTGAAGGTTTGTAAAGCGTTGTTTTGGGCTTAATGCACTTTGCGGCTGGGTGATTTTATGGCGTTGGATGATGTTTGTTCTTAAAGGGATGTTAAATTCCTGGGCTAAGATCTCTGCTAATAGTTCAGCCTGATTGTAGCCGCGTTCCCTTAAACGTAAGGGGTCTGTGGGCATAGGGAGCATCACATCATATTCTCCGATGGGGATGTGGTATTCACGGACAAAATCAATCATCCAACGGCTGAAAATTTTACGCAATCCGGTTTTGCCGTTGTACTTGAATTGATGCAGCAAATGGCGCACAGGTTCTTCATAAAGACAAGCAGCCCAAGCCTTATTAAAGGCTACGCGGCGCGTGGCACAATCGGGACAAATTCCGTCGGGAGATGCCAATGCCAGGTGCTGGGAACATTTTAAGCAAAATGGGGGGCTGTTACGGACGACTAAATTTGCGCAGGATAAACATACCAGGCCATCCGCAGAAAATTTTCGACAATTTAAGCAATGGCTGGGGAAGATGAGTTTCTTAAAATCGTGCAGTAAATCCAAAAGCATGGGCTTATGTTAGCACACAATTTGTTTGTCACCAATGTCCTTTCACCGTATAATTGGAAACTAGTTAAAGATCATCAACAGGAGGTATATTGTGAAGATTAAAACACTTATTATGGCTGTTCTTATCATGTTTACCGCAGCAGTCGCCCATGCTTATATTTCCGACCTACCTATTTTAGAGAAAACAGAAATCGTCAAACTTAACGACGATAAATTAATTGATGCCTATATGGATGTGGTTGTTGAAATCGAAGCCAACACATCATTTCATAACACCTCTGGGTTTAGCCCCAAAGAATACAAGGCGTATAAGGACCTGTTAAAATATCGCCTACAGTTGCTGATGGAAATCCACAGCCGCAATTTAGAACTTCCGTCGTTTGATCGATAATCATTATTAGAAAGGCCATGTATGTTAACTGTGGAACAATGCCGCAAAGAATTGTTTGGCTTACTCAAAACAAAGGCGTTTTTTAAGGGAAAGTTTATTTTGTCGTCGGGAAAAGAAAGCAGTTTTTATTTGGATGCCAGGCTGGTGTCTTTAAGCGCACCAGGTGCTTATTATACGGGGCGTATTATTCTAGACATGGCTAATGGGTTGCCCGTCGATGCTATTGGTGGTCCAACCTTGGGGGCAGACCCGATGGTCGGGGCAGTTGCTTCTTTAGGCTTTCAAGCAGGCAAGCCATTACCTACCTTTATTATTCGCAAACAGCCCAAGGCCCATGGCAAACAACAGCAGGTGGAAGGCCCGGAATTAAAAGAAGGGGCCAATGTCATCATCATCGACGATGTGGCAACCACAGGTAAGGCCTTTATCGAATCCATAGAAGTATTGCAGAAAATGAAGGTGAACATACTTAAGGCCATTTGTATCATTGACCGTGGGGAAGGGGCAACAGAGGCCCTAGCTAAATACAATGTTCCCATGGCTTCGATATTCACCATCGACGAATTCTTAAAATGACCAAGATCATTCTTGCTTCAGCTTCTCCCCAGCGTCGGACGTTAATGAAAATCTTAGGGCTTCCGTTTACTATCAAGCCCAGCCGGGCCCAGGAAAAAACACGGATCACCACCAATGTCGTCGATTTAGTCAAAGAAAATGCAGTTATTAAAGCGCAGGAAGTGGCTAATCGTTTAAAATCCGGCCTTGTGATTGGCTGTGATACCGTCGTATATTCGGGCCAGGGCCGATTAATCCTAAAACCAAAAGATTTATCCCAAGCCAAAAAGAATTTAAAAGAGTTAATGGCCAAGCCCCATTATGTGTATTCCGGTGTGGCTGTTGTTGATGTGGCTACAGGGCGAACGCTCGTCGATTATGACAAGACAAAATTATTCATGCGTCCGTTGACCGACGGGGCCATTGACCGTTACCATAGCCTGGTTTCGCCGTTAGATAAGGCAGGTGGTTTTGATATTGAAGGCAAGGGAGGCTTGTTTATTCCTCGCATTGAAGGATGTTATTTTAATGTGGTGGGTTTGCCGTTGGCAAAATTAGCAGTGATGCTTGAAAAGTTTGGGGTTCATGTCTTATGACCATTGTGTCATTGCGGGCAGTAATAGGTAGTGTGGCAATTTTCTTATTATGTACGGGCTGCACCACGGAATTTAACCCGGCGACCCAACGTCAGGAAACCCTGATGTATGATGTGGAAAAAGAAAAAAGCATTGGGGCATCTGTTGCCTTGCAGGTAGAGAAGACCATGAAGTTTGATACCGATGTGGATGTCAATGAACGCGTGGAGCGGATATTTAAGCGTTTGACAGATGTTTGTGATCGTCGGGATTTGGTGTATACCGTGCGGGTGATCGATGAAGAAGATGTGTATAATGCCTTTAGCTTGCCTGGCGGGTATGTGTATATATATCGGTCGTTGATTGATAAGGTGGTTGGCAACGACGATCAATTAGCCTCGGTATTAGCGCATGAAATCGCTCATGTGACAGCCAAGCATGCCATGAAACGTTTGCAGGGTTCTTATGGGGCCATGGCCATTACCGGCCTGGCCATTGCTACAGGCAATGGGCCATTGGCTAGCGGAGTTAATTTAGCAGCTAATAGTTTGTTGTTTCAAAATTCCCGCGAAGATGAATTTGAAGCTGATCAAATCGGTGTGAAATATATGAGGTTAGCAGGATTTGATCCTTTACAAATGCGAACAATGTTATCCAGATTGTTAGATCAGCAGGCAAAGGAAGCACCACGGCCATTTTCGTATTGGCGCACGCATCCGTACCTGCCGCAGCGCATGGCAAAGGCAGATGCCGTTGCCAAAGGCCGTCTTGATTTTCGGGATTATTTAAATATCACCGGAGAAAACCCATGATTTATCGACGAGCAATGTGTATCCTTATTGTTTGTGCAGGATTGTTGCCCACATGGGTGTTTGCAGCCCAGGTGTGCCAGAATAAAACTTGTGTGGATGCCCAGCTTGTTTCAACACCACAGGATATGGCGCGTGGTTTAAGCGGGCATGCGCCTTTGGCAGACAGGCAAGGGATGCTGTTCGTTTTTGATGATGCCTCAACTCATGGTTTTTGGATGAAGGAGATGCTTTTTGATTTGGATATTGTTTGGATTGATGAACAATCGAACATTGTCCATATTGAACATGATTTAAAACCATGCACAGCTGCAGGATGCCCAGTTTATTCTCCCAATCTGCCATCACATTACGTGTTGGAGGTGCCGGCAGGCTTTTGTGCTAAGCATCGCTGGGCCATAGGTACACATTTAACTTTGGCTTTGTAAGTTGCATTCCTTTGGGGAAAGTCATACAATGAGATTATGCATCTAACGCTATATTTAATTGCTGCTCTCGCCGGTGTTTGCGCGGTATTGGCCGTCTATTGCGTGTATTTATTTAACCAGCTCAGGCAACAGCAAGAGCGTTTGCAAGCAACCATCAATGAATTAAAATCTGCCCAATTAAAATTGATGGAAGGTGGCAAGAAATCCGCCGTCGCTGCATTAAGCGCGGGCATTTTGCACCAAATCAGCCAGCCCATCACGGCGATCCATGGATTTGTCAAGTTTATGAAAAAGGAAATGGATCAAACAAGTCCTTTTTATAAACCTGTGTGCGTCATGGACGAGCAGTCGACATATTTAAAGCAGATGTTGGAAAACTTGATGGAATTGGTGCGTCACCGCAAAATTCAGAAATCTGCCGTCGATGTTAATGATGTGCTTAAGCGGGCCATTAATTTATTAAGCGATGAATTACGGATCCGTCGAATTGGCTATGACGTGCAATTGCAACAACCCATGGCCTTGGTATGGGCTGACCCGATCCATTTGCAGCAGGTATTTATGAATTTAATTGTTAATGGCATGGAAGTGCTTAGCGAGAAACCGCATGGGCATTTACGTACCTTGGAAATCTCCACCCGTTGGGACCGCACCAAGGCGAGGGTGATGATCTATTTTATGGACAATGGTGGTGGGATTGATGCCAATTTAAAGAAACGGATTTTTGATCCGTTTGTGACGACGAAAGAACGTGGTTCAGGCATTGGCCTGGCCTTGTGCCATGATTTAATCACCGAGCATGGCGGCACCATCGAAGCCGATAATGGCACGCAGGGCGCGATTTTTACCATTGCCCTTCCGT
>CAZHGK010000052.1:0-12874 GCA_964532095.1 uncultured Planctomycetales bacterium
AAACTGAAGCCTGATAGAAAGTTTGGCAGACGATTTCTTAGAGATCGATTGTTAAACAGGTAGATCGCAAAAAAAGGCAAGGCCACGATCATGCTCAGCTTGGCGGATATCGCCGCCGCTAGAAGGGCGCCTGCTAATTTGAGCTCAATTTGTCGTACGAAGACCATTGAAAGGCATAACAGCAGTGCAGGGATCAAATAGTGGAAAAAAGAAATAAAATCTACGAAGGCAAGGCCAAGGTCCTTTATACGACGGACGATCCCGGTTTAGTCATCCAATATTTCAAAGATGATGCGACAGCATTTAACGCCCAAAAGCGTGGGGTCATCCAAGAAAAAGGGGTGATGAACAATCGCATTGCTTCGAAGATTTTTGAATATTTAAGTAGCGAAAGCATTGAAAACCATTTTGTCCAACATCTCTCGGATAGGGAGATGTTGGTCAAGAAGGTTGAAATTGTTCCTATTGAGGTGATTGTGCGCAATCGCGCCGCTGGGTCAATGTGCCGTTTATTAGGCGTTGCTGAAGGCCTGACCTTGGCTTGTCCGGTTCTGGAATTTTGTTATAAGAACGACGGGCTAGGTGATCCTTTAATTAATGAATACCATATCCAGGCTTTAAATATTGCCAAGCCGCAGGAAATGGCGGCAATTAAAGAGATGGCTTTTAAAGTAAACGAGAGTTTAAAGAAATTTTTCCTTAAACATAAAATTGAACTGATTGATTTTAAACTGGAATTTGGCCGCTATAACAACCGCATCATCCTTGCCGATGAGATTTCCCCGGATACCTGCCGGCTATGGGAAGTAGGGACCGGTAATAAGCTCGACAAAGACCGTTTCCGTCGGGATTTAGGGAATGTGGAAGCAGCCTACCGCGAAGTTCTCAACAGGATTAATGGGCAGTGATCTACCGCCTTGAAATTTCTCATAAATTATCCTTCGACCCGATCAGCCAAACCGTTCTTGCGGACATTCAACAGTTAGGCATTGGGAACATTAAAGACGTTAAGGTCGTTAATGTATATTTTGTTGAAGGGAATATTACCTTGGCTCAAGCACAGCGCATTGGCCAAGAGCTCCTTGTCGACCCTATTGTTGAAACCTGCCGGGTATTATCCAAACCAGAACCCTGGAAATTAAAATCCAAAGGCCGCATTGTTGAAGTCAGCTTCAATACCGGGGTCATGGACCCGACGGAAGCCTCCACATTAAAAGGCATTCGAGATTTAGGCATTGAAGGCGTCGTGGCTGTGCGCACGGCTAAACAGTACCATGTGTACGGCAATGTTACCGAAGCCCAATTGGCAACAATCACCAATCGCGTGTTGATGAATAAATTAATCCAACATGCGATAACAAAACCGCCGAAGGGTTTTGCCCCATTAAGCATCAATGCGCAACCAGCTACCCGCGTAGATATTGCCACCGTCGATCTTTTGACTGCCAATGATAAGAAACTTTTAGAAATTAGCCAAAAAGGCCAGCTCTATTTAAATATCAATGAAATGCGCACGATCCAGGCGTATTTTAAAAAGGAAAAGCGCAATCCTACCGATGTGGAATTAGAAACGGTGGCGCAAACCTGGAGTGAGCACTGCCATCATAAAACATTTCGTGGCTTAATCCGCTATAGCACTGTCGATGGAAAAAAGAAGACATCGACGGTGATTCGCAATTTACTTAAAAGCACCATAGCCCGAGCCACCCATGAATTAAACAAGCCTTGGTGTGTCAGCGTTTTTCATGACAATGCCGGGGTGATTGCTTTTGATGACACGGACCATGTGTGTTTTAAAGTGGAAACCCACAATCATCCGTCAGCATTAGAACCTTTTGGAGGGGCTAATACCGGCGTTGGTGGTGTGATCCGCGATACTTTAGGTACGGGTTTGGCGGCCAAGCCTTTATGCAATACCGATGTGTTTTGTTTCGCCCCGCCAGATTTGCCCTACGGCCAATTGCCTCCAGGAACCTTGCACCCTCGTCGGGTATATAAGGGAGTTGTTTCCGGGGTGCGTGATTATGGCAATAAGATGGGGATTCCAACAGTCAATGGCGCCATTGTGTTTGATCCTAAATTTGTCGCCAACCCTCTCGTTTTCTGTGGAAATGTTGGCTTAATCCCTAAAGGAAAAGAAATTAAGAAGGTTAATGACGGGGATTTAATTCTTGCTGTCGGTGGCCGTACGGGCCGTGATGGGATTCATGGAGCAACATTTTCCTCGGGAGAACTGACATCTGAATCGGAAACAGTTTCATCAGGTGCGGTGCAAATTGGCAATCCTATCGAAGAAAAAAAGGTTTTAGATGCCCTGCTTAAAGCGCGGGATGCAGGCCTTTATTCTGCAATTACCGATTGTGGGGCTGGTGGTTTTTCATCTGCCGTCGGAGAAATGGGCGCACAAACAGGTGCGGATGTTAGGTTAGATCTGGCGCCTTTAAAATACCAGGGTTTAAAATACCATGAGATCTGGATTTCCGAATCCCAAGAACGCATGATTTTATCGGTACCACCTAAGAACATTAAGAAAATATTGGAAATATTCGACGGAGAAAATGTTGAAGCGGTGGTGATAGGAACATTTACCGGCAAGCGGTTAAGATTATCTTTTAAAGATGTCATGGTGTGTGATTTGGATATGGATTTTATCCACGAGGGCATTCCGGAGATTATTAAAGAAGCTGTTTACATGCCAGCGACGGTAAAGAAGGAACGTTTGCCTGCTCAAGGTGATTTGACCCAAGGGCTATGCGCCGCATTAAATCATTTTAATGTAGCTTCCAAGGAATCTGTGATCCGTGTGTATGATCACGAGGTGCAAGGCACAAGCATTATTAAGCCCATGGTGGGGATTGCCTGCGATGGCCCGTCTGATGCTGCGGTTATCCGTCCAAAATTAGACAGCGCCAAAGGGATTGCTATTTCGAACGGAATTAATGTGCGTTACGGAATGATTGATCCCTATCATATGGCGACCTCCTGTATTGATGAAGCTATTCGTCAGGTTATTTCCGTCGGAGGAAATTTAGAACGCATCGCCTTGTTGGATAATTTTTGCTGGGGCAATCCGGATAAGCCGGACCGTTTAGGTGGTTTGGTGCGCTGTGCCCAGGGCTGTTATGATGCGGCAATTGCTTTTGGCACACCGTTTATTTCCGGCAAGGACAGTTTATATAATGAATACACAGAGTCTGGCAAAAGCATGGCCATTCCCGGGACGATTTTGATTTCCGCGATCGGTATTGTGGATGATGTGAGGCGCACCATTACCATGGATTTTAAAAAGCCAGGGAACCGGATTTATATCGCCGGGAAAACGTATGACGAGATGGGTGGTTCCATCTATCTGGATAATTTGGGGCAATTAGGGGGCACGGTGCCAGTGGTACGTTTTAAGGATGCTTGTAAGAATTTTGCGGCCATGCAAGCGGCAATTAAGGACGGCTGCATTGTCGCTGCCCATGATTGTTCCGAAGGGGGCATTGCGGTTGCCTTAGCGGAGATGGCTTTTGCTGGCGGGTTAGGGGCGTATGCCATGCTTAAAAATGTGCCCTATGAAGGGAAATTGAAGCGTAGCGATGTGGTGGCGTTTAGCGAGTCAAATTCACGTTTTATCGTCGAGGTCCCAGTTGAGAAGGAAGCGACATTTAAAAGATACATGAAGGATGTGGCTCATGGGGCAATGGGGACTGTGGAAAGTAGCCCAGAGCTGATTGTGTATGGCATTGATGACAAGCCTGTTATTAATGCGCCGATTGACCAATTAAAAGAAGTTTGGCAAAAACCATTGCAACATGTTTAACCTAGGTGAGGGCTCATGTCTAAAATGAAAAAGCACCCACAAGTTCCAGACTTAGAAATGATGGAAGACCCTTGGCGTATTTTCCGCATTATGGCGGAATTTGTCGACGGGTTTGAAGAATTAAAGGATATTGGTCCAGCTGTCAGTATTTTTGGGTCTGCGCGCATGAAACCCAACCATCCGTATTATTTGTCTGCTGAAAAAACGGCGAAGCTTTTAGTCAAGGCAGGGTATGCCGTTATTACCGGCGGAGGCCCCAGTATTATGGAGGCAGGTAATAAAGGCGCTTCGGAGGCAGGTGGAAAATCCATCGGGTTAAATATTGATTTGCCCTTTGAACAAAAATCCAACCCCTACATCAACCACTTAATTAACTTCCATTATTTCTTTTGTCGCAAGGTATGCTTTGTCAAATATGCCAAGGCCTTCGTTATTTTTCCTGGAGGTTATGGTACTCTCGACGAGCTATCTGAAGCTTTGACATTGATCCAAACGCAGCGCATGGAACAATTCCCGGTTATTTTGTTCGGCAGTAAATATTGGCAAGGATTATTAGACTGGATTAATGGCACAATGCTGCATGAAAACTGTATTGATGCGAAAGATTTAGACATTATTCAACTTGCAGACAAGCCGGAAGACGTTATTAAGATCATCAAGAAATTTTATGCCAAAAAACGTTAATGTTTTAGTCATTAGAACTGCAGGGACCAATTGCAATGAGGAAACAGCATTTGCTTTTCGTCATTTTGGGGCCCAGGTCACCCAGGCGCATATTAAGGATGTTGTCCAAGGACATACCAAGTTAAGCCAATACCATATTTTGGCCTTGCCTGGTGGTTTTAGTTATGGCGACGATATTGCCTCAGGCCGCATACTCGCTAATGAGATCCGTTTGAAATTAGGGGTGGATATCAAACGTTTCATCCATGATGGTAAACTGGTATTAGGCATTTGTAACGGGTTTCAGATTTTGGTCAAGGCGGGAATTTTGCCTGGCTTAGGAATTATTGGTGGTAATCCCTCACCTGCATCAAATCAAATTGTTTCAGGTTCGGGACTGACCAATGGCCAAGGCCATTGGCAGGAAGCCACATTATTCCATAATGATTCAGCAAAATTTGAAGCACGTTGGGTGCATTTGCATTCCCAGGGCAGAAGTGTATGGACCAAGGGAGTATCCACGCGGATTTATTTGCCCGTAGCTCATGGTGAAGGGAAATTTATTCCCAGGGACGCAAAATTATTAGCCACGATTGAAGAAAATAACCAGGTGGTGTTTCGCTATACAGCGCCCGACGGAGAAAAGCCCGGGTATCCGGATAATCCTAACGGGTCGACGGCAGATATTGCTGGTATTTGTGACCCTACAGGGCGGGTGTTAGGCTTAATGCCTCATCCGGAACGCCATTTTTGGTTTGAGCAACATCCGTCATGGACGCGCCAAACAAAGAAATCGCCTTATGGCGACGGGGCCAAGATTTTTGAAAACGGCATCAATTACGTGAAAGATAAATTACTGTAATGGCAAAATCACTAACATATAAAAAAGCAGGGGTTGACATTGCCAAGGCCAATCGTTTTGTCGAGGCCATCGGCAAGATCAATACATCTGCAGCCAATCAACAGGTGATTAAGCGACCAGGTTCATTCGGGGCGTTATTCGATTTGTCCAATCTGGGGTATAAGAAACCGGTATTAGTTTCTTCCACCGACGGAGTTGGAACAAAATTATTAGTGGCGAATTTATCAGGCAAGCATGACACCGTGGGGATTGATTTGGTTGCCATGAACGTTAACGATGTTCTGTGCACAGGGGCAAGGCCATTATTTTTCCTAGACTATATTGCCACCGGCAAGATCAACGGCCGCACCTTGCAGAATGTCATGAAGGGCATTGTTAAGGGTTGCCAAATCGCAGGCTGTTCCTTAATTGGCGGGGAAACTGCGGAAATGCCGGGCATGTATAAGGATGAAGACTATGATCTAGCAGGTTTTACCGTCGGCATTGTTGAAAAAGATAGAATCATCGACGGTTCAACCATCAAGACAGGCGATGTGATTATAGGGTTACCATCATCCGGACTACATTCGAACGGGTATTCCTTAGCTCGCAAAGCGCTGAGCATTAAAGAACAAAAACAATACGCACAAATATTGCTTAAGCCGACCTGCATTTATGTGAAGCCAGTTTTGGCCTTGCTGGAACAATTTTCCGTCAAGGGCATGGCGCATATGACCGGTGGCGCTTGGCATGAGAAGTTGACTAAGATTTTCCCCAAAGGCCAATGTGCTCAAATCCAAAAAGGCAGCTGGCCGATTCCGCGTATTTTTCAATTGATTAAAGATAAGGGCCATGTGCCTGAGAAGGATATGTACCTGACGTTTAATATGGGTATTGGTTTTGTGATTGTTGCCTCTCCCAAAGATGTGGTTGGGATTCAGGCATTTTTGCGTCGGCAAAAAGTGGAATCATTTGTCATTGGCCGTGTCATTAACCATACAAGCAAGGTGGTTTTTAATTAGATGAATGTCCTAGTCATAGGTTCGGGCGGTCGTGAGCATGCCCTGTGCTGGAAAATAAAACAAAGCCCTAAGGTCAAACGCATTTATTGCGCGCCTGGTAATGGCGGTATTGCGCAAGTTGCCGAGTGTTTGCCCGTGGCAGCCGATGATATTGAAGGTTTGCTTAAAATAGCCCTGGCCAAAAAAATTGATCTGACTGTCGTTGGCCCTGAAGTTGCGTTGGTTAAAGGCATCGTCGATCTATTTAGTAAAAAAGGTTTAAAAATTTTTGGGCCCAGCCAATATGCCGCGCAATTAGAAGGTAGCAAGGTATTTAGCAAGGAATTCATGCATCGCCGCAGTATTCCGACCGCTCTTTATAAAGTATTTAATGATGCCACCGCTGCGTTGGCATTCTTAGTCAAGGCCCAGTTTCCATTGGTTGTTAAAGCCGACGGGATTGCCGCAGGCAAGGGTGTCTATGTCTGTGCAAAATTATCTGAGGCCCAAGAGGCGATTAATGATATTATGGTTAAGAAGGTTTTTGGTGAAGCGGGCAATCAGATTGTGATTGAAGAATGCTTAACCGGACCGGAAGCATCGGTTTTGGCTGTGTGTGATGGCAAACATTTCTTTGTATTGCCAACAGCTCAAGACCATAAGCGCATTTTTGATGATGATATTGGGCCAAATACCGGAGGGATGGGGACGTTCTCGCCAAATCCTTTGGTGACCGCAGAAATTCTAGAACAAATCATTGCCCGTATTATTGAACCAGCAGTGCGTGGCATGTACCAGGAAGGGCATCCGTTTAAAGGGGTGTTGTATGCAGGGATTATGCTTACTCCCGACGGACCCAAGGCCCTGGAATTTAACGTGCGTTTTGGTGATCCAGAGACGCAATGCATTTTGCCTCGTTTAAAATCAGATTTAGTAGATGTGTTATCAGCTGCCTGCGATGGACGGTTAAATGAATTAACGGTGTATTGGGATACTCAAAGCTGCGTGTGCGTGGTTGTGGCTTCCGGCGGATATCCTGGCAAATACGATAACGGTTATATCATTAATGGCCTTAATACCATAGCAGACAATGAAGCTTTTGTTTTTCATGCAGGCACTAAAAATGAAGGCGGGTATTTAATTACCAATGGCGGGCGGGTTTTGGGTGTCACGGCTTTAGGCCCAACATTAGAAACCGCAAGGACCAATGCCTACAGTGCCGTTGAGAAAATACAGTTCGATCACATGTTTTTCCGCCGAGATATCGGCGTCAAAGTCCTTAAAACCGTGGGGCGATGATGGGAAAGACCAAGGTCATACAAATAGATAGTGCACGTCCGCAGCCGGAGCGCATCGCAGAAGCAGCGCGTATTATTCGCCAGGGTGGTTTGGTTATTTTTCCGACGGAAACCGTGTATGGTATTGCCGCGGATTCCAATAACCCCAAGGCCATGCAGCGGCTAAAGGATGTAAAGCAACGCTCCGATGATAAGCCCTTTTCCATTTTGGTTGCCCAGCGCGGGATTATTGACAATTACAGTGCGTACGCAGAGCCCGATTTATATAAGCTCATTGATAAGTATTGGCCAGGCCCGTTGACCATTATTGTTCCGTCGAAAGAAGCTGGACAAACCACGGGTGTCCGTATGCCGGACCATACCATTGCCCTGCGTTTGGTGGAAGAAGCAGCATGCACGATTGCGGCCCCATCGGCGAATATTGAAGGTAAGAAACCGCCAACCAATGTGACAGAGGCTTTGGAAGATTTGGATGGCCTGGTGGATTTAGCCATCGACGGAGGGCCGGTAGATTTTGGCATTTCATCGACCATTGTTGATTTTACCAAACCTAAACCAACGGTGATCCGTGACGGCGTTATTAACCAGCCGGATGTAGACCGCACCATAAGCAAGAAACATATTTTGTTTGTGTGTACAGGTAACAGCTGCCGTTCTGTTATGGCCGAGTATTTATTGAAAGCAAAATTAATCGGCCGCGAAGATGTGGAAGTTTCATCCGCCGGCACAGGGGTGTTTTTTAAATCTTCTGCCAGCCAGGAAACCTTGGCGGTATTGCGAGAAGCAGGCATTAATGCCGGAGTGCATATTTCCAGGCCTGTGGGTCGCATTATGTTACGCAAGGCAGACCTTATTTTTGTGATGACCCGGAACCATCGCATGCAGGTCTTGGATTTGGTCCCATCCGTCGAGAAAAGACTGTATTTGCTTAAGGAATTTGCCGCCAGCCATGCTTTTGATACAGATTTAGATGTCCCAGACCCTATAGGCCATGGGCATGCCGATTACCAAGAGTGTTTAGTGACGATTAAGGAAGCTGTTGAGAAAATTGTTGAGCTGCTTTAAGGAGCAAGATTTCTTATGATGATATATATCGGCGCAGATCACCGCGGATTTGAATTAAAAAAAGACATGACGGATTTTCTATCTGGTCTGGGCCATAAGGTCACAGATGTAGGGACCCATGTTGCGGGAACCGACTGTGATTACCCTCAAATTTCCGTCGATGTAGCAACGGGTGTGGTTAACAATCCCGGCGCGCGTGGAATATTGTTATGCATGACAGGCATTGGGCACTCGATTGCCGCTAATAAAATTCCCGGGGCGTATGCTGCATTGGTCTATAACAAGGAAGCAGCGGCCCTTTCCCGACAGCACAACAATAGCAATATCTTGGTATTGGGTGCAAAATTTGTGGATGAGTCTTTAATGAAAGATATTATTAAGATTTGGTTGTCGACGGAATTTGAAGGTGGGCGTCACCAGCGCCGCTTTGATCAGATTAAGGCCATTGAGAAGAAGTTTGCGAAATAATTTTGGAAACCGTTTTAGAAAGGGTAACAATGAGTTATTTAAAGAACACTGATCCTGACCTGTACGACGCCATTCAAAAAGAATTAAAGCGCCAAAAAAATAATTTGGAGCTGATTGCTTCTGAAAACATCGTTTCTCCTTCGGTGCTTGAAGCAGCGGGCAGCGTATTGACCAATAAATATGCAGAAGGTTATCCGGCAGCACGCTGGTACGGCGGTTGTGAATATGTGGATGTGGCTGAGAATCTTGCCATCGAGCGGGCCAAAAAATTATTTGGCGCCGAGCATGTGAATGTGCAGCCCCACTCAGGCTCACAGGCCAATACAGCGGTTTATTTAGCCATGCTTAAACCCGGCGATACGGTGATGGGTTTGGATTTAGCCTGCGGCGGGCATTTGACCCACGGGTTAAAATTTAATATTTCCGGCCGTTTGTATAATTTTGTTTCCTATAAGGTCGATGAAAAGACAGAACTCATCGATATGAATGAAGTGGAGCGTTTAGCCCTCGAGCATAAATCTAAAATGATCGTCGCTGGGTATTCCGCCTATTCGCGAGTTTTAGATTTTAAGCGTTTTCGTGAAATTGCCGACAAGGTTGGCGCCATCTTATTTGTCGACATGGCCCATTTTGCCGGTTTGGTTGCTGCAGGCTTGTACCCGAACCCGGTGCCACACGCTCAATTTGTAACCACAACCACCCATAAGACCTTGCGCGGTCCTCGAGGAGGGATGATTTTATGTACGGCAGAATATGCCAAGAAAATTGACAGCGCTATTTTCCCAGGAATTCAGGGCGGCCCATTAATGCATATTATTGCAGCCAAGGCCGTGGCTTTTAAAGAAGCACTGGCCCCGGATTTTAAGAATTACCAAAAGCAAGTGATTGCCAACGCCCAAAGCCTGGCCCGTGCATTGACGGCCAAGGGGCTTCGCATCGTCGCTGGTGGAACAGATAATCATTTGTTCATGGTGGATTTGCGGGCAAAAAATATTTCCGGTAAGGATGCGGCCCATGTTTTGGACCATGTGCAAATTACGGTTAATAAGAATTTAATTCCTTTTGACCCTGCACCCCCGACGGTGACCAGCGGTATTCGTATTGGGACGCCTGCTGTGACAACAAGGGGAATGAAGGAACAAGAGATGGTCAAGATCGCGGACTTAATTGATGCGGCTATCACGCATCATACGGATGAAGCACTTTTAAGCAAAATCCGTGGCGATGTGCAAAAATTGGCAGATGCTTTTCCCATTTACAAGGATTTCAACTAAAGCTCATGCGTTGTCCTTCGTGCGGGTACAAAGATACCGGGGTGGTTGATTCGCGGATGAATACCGACGGCACATCTGTACGTCGTCGCCGCAAATGCCCCAAGTGCGAAGAACGTTTTACGACCTATGAATATGTTGAACATGTGCCGCTCATGGTTGTTAAACGGGATGGCCGTCGCCAGCCGTTTGACCGCACGCGTTTACTGAACGGTTTAATTAAGGCGTGTGAAAAACGTCCGGTCAGCATGGACCAGATTGAAGATGTGGTCGATGATATTGAGCATACGATCCGCAAAAAATACGATCATGAAATCAACTCCCAGGACATTGGGGAGATGCTCATGAAGAAATTATCTGTTTTAGATGAAGTTGCTTACGTGCGTTTTGCTTCCGTGTACCGTCAGTTCCGGGACGTGAACCAGTTCATGGATGAACTTCAAAATATTTTAGGCAAAACCAAAAAGAAGAAAAGCAAATGATCCAAGTTGAATTATCACGCATTATTATCGACGAGAAGCGCCAAGACCAGGTGGTTGTGCTCAGGGAAAAGGGTGGAACACGCCAGGTGCCGATCATCATTGGTTTTATGGAAGCCTCCAGCATTAAGATCAAGATTTCTGGTGTCGACGTTCCCCGTCCCATGACCCATGATTTATTAGTCAATATGATCACAGCTTTGCAAGCCAAGGTGGGCAGGGTTGTGATTGATCAAATGGTCAATAACACCTTTCACGCTAAAATTGAAATCATCACCAAAGAGGGCCAATCAATCATTGTTGACGCCAGGCCGTCGGACAGTATTGCGCTGGCTGTGCGCCTTAAATCCCCTATTTTTGTGGCCCCCGCAATTCTTGAACAATCGGCCTTGCCCCAATAAAAGGCACCCATGGCTGTCTTAAACCAATATCCCCATTTATTAACCTTACAGGCGATGGTCAAACGTCGTCGGGTGAAGGTGTTTTTAGTTGGCGGTTTTGTGCGCGATGCGCTATTGGGCAAACCAAGCTCTGATTTGGATTTTGCTGTTTCAAAAGGAGCCATCTCCCTGGCGCGCGCATTTGCGAAATCAATTAAGGCCGCCTTTGTTTTGTTAGACGAAGAGCATGGCTGTGCCCGGGTTGTTAAACGGGATGGCAAGATCATCTGGACATATGATTTCTCTGATTTTCGAGGGAAAGATATCAAGGCAGACATTCATTTGCGTGATTTTACCGTCAATGCCCTGTGTGCTGATATTGAAAAGCTTAATACCGTGGAATGCTTATCCGACGCTATTTCTGATCTTTCCGGTCGTGGCCTTCAAGATTTAAAGAAGGGCGTAATCCGCATGAGTTCACCACGTGCTTTTGCCGACGATCCATTGCGTTTGCTGCGGGCATTTACCTTGCAGGCGACACTAGGCTTTAGCGTGGAAACACAAACGCGCAAGCAAATGGTCAAAGACCTGCGACGCTTAAATGAACCTGCCATGGAGCGTATCCGTGAGGAATTTTTTAAAATATTGCAATCCCCGCGCGCATTCCAGACATTAACAGCCTTAGATGATTGCGGGGCGCTTATCACTATAATTCCGTCGCTGGCAGTGATGAAGGGGGTACACCAGGGCGGTTACCATCATCTGGATGTGTGGAAACATTCGCTAGAAACCATCAATCAGTTTGAACAATTGACCATTGAGTTAAAAGGCGATGTGCGCATTAGCGCATACTTGAACGAATTGGTGGGTGGTGGCCACAGCCGTTTGGCCTTGTTAAAGCTGGGATTGTTGCTTCATGATATTGGCAAACCGGAAACCATGAAAGATGAAGGAACGCGCAAAACCTTTCATGGCCACGAGCATGTGGGCGAACGCATCACCCGGCAGGTTTCCCGTCGGTTAAAGGTGTCGGTTAAGGAGCAGCATTGGTTGGAAGATGCAGTGCGCTGCCATTTGCGTCCGGGGTCTTTGTCGAATTTTGAAACACCGACGCCCAAAGCTGTTTTTCGTTATATGCGTGAGACGGGAAGAGAAGCAGCAGCTATTGCTATTTTAGCGATCGCAGATCAACGTGCCACACGAGGGCCATTGACGACTAAAGAAAAAGCAGCACATCACGAGAAGATTTGCCGCATGCTCATTGAGAAATTTTTTGAGAAACCCGAAAAGCCGTTGCCGCGATTGTTGAGCGGGCATGATTTAATTAAGAAACTAAAATTACAACCCTCGCCGCTGTTTGCAGAGATTCTGTTAGCTGTTGAAGAAGGGCAGGCGTTGGGGAAGATTAGTACTAAGAAACAGGCGTTAGACCTTGCCCGATCGATGATAAAGTAGGTGCAGGCAAACATTGTCCGTCATTATTACGCCTCATGACGTATTTTTGCATATAGCAATTTGCGAAAGCTGATAAGGCTGGTCAAGATTCTTTCAGGCCTCACACCCCCCATCCCCCACAACACATGCACGTGGCTTGTTTGGCGGG
>CAZHGK010000053.1:0-12814 GCA_964532095.1 uncultured Planctomycetales bacterium
GCCATGACCATGGGTCGCCATGGCAATCAAATCGCAGCCTTGCTCTTGGGCTATCTTTAAAATACCGTCTACAGGTTCCTTGGCTTGCACCAATATGGCGTCAACAACAAAGCCCTCGTTGACTAATCGGCTTCGCACACTTTCTAAGTACGCCTTGTCTTTCTTAATTTCCTCAGAATCTTCCAAATTAAGTTGATTTTGTAGACGAGCGGCAAAACCATCTGGCACATGGACCAAAACCAATTCCGATTTTGTGAGCAACGCTAATTGGCTAATGTGAACAATAATTGTTTCATCGGTTGGAGAATTATCTAAAGGAATTAGAATCTTCTTATACATCCTATCCTCCGTGAGGGGTTAGCCAATTAATCAAAGTTTGCCCTAACAAATACATATTAAGGACCATAATAATAACAGTAATCACCCAGGCTGTCCATTTAAGCCAGGTCGGATTTACAAAGCTCCCCATTTTAAGCTTATCGCTGGTAAATATTACCAAGGGGACAACTGCAAAACTAAGCTGCAAGGACAAAATAACCTGGCTTAAAACCAAAAGACTTCCCACTCCTTTACTGCCATAAATTCCCGCAACAATCACAGCTGGGACAATGGCCACCAAACGCGTCAATAAACGGCGCACCCATGGACGTAAACGAATATTTAAAAACCCCTCCATGACAATTTGCCCGGCCAAGGTCCCCGTCAATGTGGAGTTCTGCCCCGACGCTAACAAGGCCACTGCAAATAATGTACTTGCCAGGGAAGCCCCTAATACGGGCGTTAATAATTGGTAGGCATCGTTAATATCTGCAACATCGCTATGGACTGTTCCGTGAAAGGCCGCAGCACTTAAAATCAAAATCGCGGCATTAATAAAAAATGCGCACAATAAAGCCACCGTTGAATCAATGGTGGCAAAACGCACGGCCATGCTTTTGCCCTGATCATTGCGTTCAAATGCCCTGGTTTGCACAATGCTTGAATGCAAATATAAATTATGCGGCATGACCGTGGCCCCTAAAATGCCGATGGCAATATAAAGCATATTAGGATTGGTCACAATTTCAGCCTTAGGCAGTAAGCCATTAAAAATAGCAACGACCGAAGGTTGAGAAACAATCATTTCATAAGCAAAACATCCCCCAATCAAAACAATCAAACCAGCCACCAAGCATTCCAAAACACGAAATCCTTTTTGCTGTAGAAATAAAATAATCATAACATCAAAGGCGGTAAGCAATATACCGACGACTAACGGCAGGCCAAAAAGCAAGTTTAAAGCAATCGCTGAACCAATCACCTCTGCCAAATCGCAGGCTGCAATAGCAATTTCACATAACACCCATAAAAATAAAGCAACCGGCCTGGAGTAATGGTCACGGCATGCTTGTGCTAAATCTCGTCCTGTAACAATACCCAGCTTTAAAGACAAATGCTGCAAAATAATAGCCATGATATTAGAAATTAAAATCACCGACAATAAGGCATACCCAAATTGGGCGCCACCTGCCAAATCAGTTGCCCAATTTCCTGGGTCCATATACCCGACAGCAACCATCAAACCCGGGCCGGTAAACGCCATCATTTTTCTCGACCAATTGGCATGGATCGACACAGGAATTGAGGCATGCACTTCAGGCAGACTGGGCGTTGTAACCTCTTTTTTCCAAGCTTGATTCATGATATCTCCTGACAATTGCGACAAATGCCATAAAAATGCATTTCATGCCCCAAAATCTTAAATCCTTTTTTCTCTAGAATTGGACGATACCTCTCGTCCTCGTTTAAATCTTCAAATTCAATAAACTCATGGCAGCGGACGCATTGGGCATGATGATGTTTTTTCTCATCATACAAATGTTCGTAATGCTGATGCTTATCCCCAAAGGCGGTCCCTCGGATAACACCTGCCTCTAATAATTCATGAAGCGCCCGATAAACCGTGGCCCGCGATGTTTTAGGTGCTTCAGCCGCACAAATCTTGGCAATTTCCTCAGCCGTAAAATGGCCGTGCGCCCCCATCACCTTTTGGAATACTTTTTGCCGGCCTCGGCTAAAACGCAGACGCGCCGCTTCCAAATAGTTTAAAAACTTTTCCTGTTCCCGGGCAATTGCAGCATTCATATTATGAGATACTGTATCATTTTAAAAGAAAAAGTCAAGCCCGCCTTTTTTAAAAGCGGGCTTAAGATAAAACTATTACCCACGCCATTTAATCGAACAGCCCATGGACGGGAATTGCTTGGCATCCAACGGACGACCCGCCGCCATATTATTCATCGCTTCCTTTAATTCTTCACGGGTGACAGCTGCCTCATCCTTCCAATTATCATCTATACGCCCATGATAAACTAACTCCCTATTTTTATTAAAAAGATAAATATCCGGCGTACATTGAGCTTTAAAAACATCTGCAATTTTCTGGCTTTCATCAACAAGGTATGGAAAATCTAATTTCCATTCCTTGATTTTAACAATCATTTGCTCAGGGGAATCATCAGGAAATTCAGGATTAATATTCGGATTAATCGCAACTGCATTAACCCTCATACCCTTCCCGTATTGAGCCAGGCGAATTAACCTTGGCCAAACAGCTAAAGCATAGGGACAATGATTGCATGTGAAGGCAATTAATAAACCGCGCTCACCATAGAGCTCTTGGCCTTTAAAACTTTTTCCAAATGGATCTTTCAACTCAAAATCTGGCATCTTTGTGCCTAATGGGATTTTAACGGATTCCAGTAATGCCATTTGCATGCTCCTTATTTATTAGGTATGATACGACGCAAAAACGAATCTCATTATACGAGAGGTGCTATTGATGTCAAGTTTACTCATCTATCAATATGAAATCGGGCCATTAAATAATTTCCTATACCTGCTTGGGGACCCACAAACCAAGGAAATGGCCATTGTAGACCCAGCCTGGGACGTGCCTTTTTTATTAAATGAGGCCAAGCGTTTAGGCTATCGCATCACCAAGACTTTTTTGACCCACGGTCATCATGACCACACCAATGGTTTAACGACCTTGCTTGCTGCCAACCCTGTACCTGTGTATATTTCTAAATATGAAGCCCCATTTTTAAGGCCAAAAATCGATAAGCTTATTGATGTCACTGAAAAAGATCAACTAACAGTCGGAAAAATCAACTTTGATATTATCCACACCCCAGGCCATACGCCAGGATGCC
This sequence comes from uncultured Planctomycetales bacterium, assembly GCA_964532095.1. Lineage (GTDB taxonomy): Bacteria > Omnitrophota > Gorgyraeia > Zapsychrales > Fredricksoniimonadaceae > CAZHGK01. The sequence continues at coordinate 3,195 of CAZHGK010000053.1, forward strand.
AATGTTTTTTAGCTGAAGGAAACTTGATTTGCGGAGACTTACTATTTATCGACGGATGCGGACGATGTGATCTGCCATGCGGCGATCCTTCTGTTATGTACAACAGCCTTTATAACACCCTAATGACGCTTCCTAACTCAACCATTGTCTATCCTGGGCATAACTATGGCCCTACCCCCACAGACACCTTAGGGCACCAGAAAAAAACAAACGATTATCTAAAATGCAATAGTTTGGAAGAATTCCTGCACGAACGGATGGGATTATAAGATTTCAAAAGATTTAATAATTCGGTCCAACAACAATACCTGCTCAGGATATTTATCCATCGTCGTTAAAAAAGTTAAGATAAAAACCTTATCTACCTTAATCGTCCAGCAAACTAAAACTTTTAATTTATTAGGGGCAGGCGCTTCAAATACCAGTTGATGCCCGGGTCTATTACCAAATTGGATTGGCCGGTCTTCAACGATTTTAATATTCGTTTTAAAAACTGCCGTCATCTGTTTAGTGACCATCTGACTAAAGGAAGCAACCGTCGATAAGGTATCTGGAACTGGCTCAACAGTAATATTAATATTTTCCTGCAAGACATCTAAGGCGTTTTCTTTAGGAGAAACAAAAGCTGCCACAACTCCTGCCTGCGGCTTGGTCATCGCCTGCCACCCACTAGGATATTTGATATGAAACGATGGGTTTCGCCCTGTGTAATCAGACAACAAACTATTCTGATAAAACCACCAACCAACTGCAGCAACAGCCAAGATTCCAGAACAAATTGCTGCCCATTTGAAAATATTTGATTTTAACTGTTCGTCCATTGCCTAACTGTGAAACCCTTTCCCTTTTGATTGAATATCCAGTAAATATTTTGAAGGCTTAAATCTCCCATCTTTAAAACGCGCTTCAAAACCTTCCAATGTCTTTACAATTTCTCCTACCCCAATACTATCTGCATAACGCAATAGACCTCCATAAAACGGCGGGAAACCTGTCCCCATAATCATCCCTAGATCAACGGTATCTGGCCCATCTATTACCCGTTCTTGCAAACACATCGCCGCCTCATTGACCATCACATACACCATGCGCTTAAGCGCTTCATCGCGTTGGTATGTTCCCTTGCTTTTTATCATCTTATTAATCTCAGGATTAACCGTTCGAGTCTTGCCGTATACATAAAACCCTTGGCCTGATTTTTTGCCCAATAATTTCTTGGCATACACATCTTCAAAAATGGCACACGGCTTAAAACGCGCTCCTAAACCACTTTCTAAAATATGCAAAACCTTAACCCCCACATCCAAACCAACCTCGTCAGATAAGGTAAACGGGCCCATGGGCATGCCGAAATCAACCATGATGCGATCAATCTCTTCAATAGAACCACCTTCTTCAAGCAAACGCCCAGCTTCATTGATATACCCTAATAAAATACGGTTAACCAAAAAACCTGGTGCATCTTCGACGACGATTGGTAATTTTCCAAGCTTTTTGGCAAATTCCAGAGCACTGACAACGGTATGCGGGGAGGTCTGCTTGGCTTTAATGATTTCTAATAGTGGCATCCGGTGCACAGGATTAAAAAAATGAAAACCAACCACCCTAGACGGATCTGCAACAACACTGGCCATATCTGACACAGATAAAGAGGAAGTATTCGAAGCTAAAATGGCCGACGCCTTGGTTTTGGAACTTAAATCAGCAAACACCTTCTTTTTAATGTCCATATTCTCGACAACCGCTTCAATAACAATATCCGCACTATTAAACCCGCTGTAATCTAAGGTGCCGGTAATCATTGCCATTTTAGCTTGCACCTCATGAGGCTTCATCCTGCGGCGCTTGAGCGCTTGGGCATAGACATCATAGGCAGCTTTAAAACCTTTGGCCACAGCGTCGAGGTTAATATCTTTAAGGCGAACAAACACACCCCTATTGCTTAATAATTGGGCAATACCACCTCCCATAATTCCAGCACCGATAACCCCAGCCTTATAAATCGGCATCGGAGTTATCCCTTCAGCATTGGGCACTGTTAATTTCTTAAACTTTTCAGTTAAATAAAAAACTTTAACTAAATTCTTAGAAATGGACGTTACTGCTAAAGTAGCAAAAGCAGATGATTCAATATCTAACGCCTGCTCCCGACGGATGCCTAATGTTTGACTAATCACATCCAAAGCCTTAAGGGGCGCTGGATAAAAACCTTTGGTTGCCTTTAAAACTTCCTGACGAGATTTCTTAAAAACAATGCTGTGGCCAAATGAAGTATTTTCAATAAAACCATCTATGCCTTTAAGTAGAGGACGTTTAAAAATCCGACCTTCTGGTTTTGGAAAAATCTCTTCGACAAATTCCACAACCCGAACATTTAAATCCTTCTGGGGATACAAACGGTCAACCAAACCCATTTTTAAAGCAGCAGTCGCATTCACTGGATTACCAGAAAGAATAATCTTTAAAGCCCCTTGCAAACCAACAAGTTTAGGCAAACGGTACGTTCCTCCAAACCCTGGGACAAAACCTAAATTCACCTCGGGCAAACCTATCCGCACCTTATCACTAAAGGTGGCAATCCTGTACCGGCATGCTAAAGCCAATTCACAGCCACCGCCCAAAGCAGCCCCATCAATCACAGCCACCGACGGATATGGCAAGTCTTCTAATTTATTAAACACATTTTGTCCAGCCTGGGCTTTCACCTTACCATCTGGAATTTCGGTAATATTTTCAATCTCTTTAATATCCGCACCAGCAATAAAGATATCTTTCTTGGCACTTGAGATAACCACGGCTTTTAAAGATTTTGGTTTAAGTTCATCTAATATTTTATCAAAAGCAACAATGACTGCACTATTAAGCACATTCACTTTGGAATCCGGAGCATCAAAGGTAACGTAACCGATATTATTCTCTTGTTTAAAGTAGACAGCCATTATTACCCCTCCCCTGACCCCTCCCACAAGGGGAGGGGAAAATTATTTTCTAACGTTCTAAAATGACCGCAGCACCCTGACCACCACCGACACATAAAGACGCTAAACCAAACTTTTGATTACGACGTTTTAAAGATTTTAAGACGGTTAAGATCAAACGGGCACCGCTTGTTCCGACGGGATGGCCCAAAGCAATCGCCCCACCATTCATATTCAATTTAGCGCGATCAATGGCACCTGTATAACCTTCGTACCCAAACGTTGAGGCAAATTTGGGACTTTCAAGGGCCGCTAAACATGCCAAGACCTGGGCAGCAAATGCTTCATTAATTTCAACCACATCCATATTTTCTAACTTAAGTCCAGCCTTCTTAAGGACTTTAGGAATGGCATGCGCGGGCCCTATTCCCATCCGATTTGGTTCAACGCCGGCAAAGGCAAAACTGCGCAAATACCCTAGCGGCTCATAACCTAACGCCTTGGCCTTAGATTCACGCATGATCAATAAGGCACATGCCCCGTCAGTAACCTGAGAAGAATTTCCTGCGGTCACTGTTCCTGTGCCGCGTTCAAAAAATGGTTTTAATTTTGCCAAAGCCTCATAGGTTTGACCTTCCCGAGGACCATTATCATCAACAATTGCTGTTTTAAATTTAGGGCCAGGAATAACTGGCATAATTTCTTCTCGTAACAATTCCTTGGATGCCAATGCGCGCTGATGGCTAATTAAGGCAAACTCATCCTGCTGCCGACGGGTTAGCCCAAACTCTTTGACTAAAACTTCTGCGGTCTGACCCATATTTAAACCACAGGCAGGATCTGATAATCCTAGCTGCAAACCAATGCGCGGGGAGAAATGTTTAGGACGAAATTTAGACATCACTTGTAAACGCGCTAACATGGTCTTAGCCCGGCTTAACTCAGTAAAAATTTCCTGCGCTTCCTTACTAAAGAAAAAGGGGATATTGCTCATCGATTCCGTACCACCCGCTAAGATACAATCTGCTTCCCCTGCTTGAATTTTAAGAGCAGCACTCACGGCTGATTCAATCCCTGAAGCGCAGTTGCGGTGCACTGTATATGCGGGCGTTTCCTTGCCCACACCAGCCATCAATCCTATCACCCGGGCAATATTGGCTGTATCCGCAGGCTGCCCCACACAACCAAAAATCACCTCATCAATAAGCTTCACATCAATTCCTGTACGTTCTAATAATTCACGTGAGGCATAGGTCCCTAACTGCAAGGCGGACACATCATTAAACACCGTCCCCATTTTGGTAAACGGTGTTCTTATACCGTCGACAATAGCAATACGTTCCATATGCATTCCTTTCTTAAACCTTAGGCCTCATATCTAAAATCCGTTTTTCTTTATTCGCTGTTTCTAATTCCAGACGTTTGACTATTTCTGATAAGGATACAAACTTGATTTCATTCGGGGAAATTTCTGTTGCCCCAATAATTTTATTGCGAATTTCTTCTGCCAAAGCAGTTGTATCTGCACCTTTTTTAGGGGTCACATAAATGACAAATTCATCTACCTCAAAAGGATCATTGTGTTTCTTGCAAATTTCAATCTGCCATTCATCGATGGCAGCAATATCATTTAACACTTCCCCAAAATGACTAAAATTGACCAATGTCCCTTTAACTTTCGATAACTGCACATCCTTGGTATCTGACAAACGGGAAATATCGCTCGACATACGCAAGGTCGGTCGCTTGCAAAATGGACATGTGCCATAAACAATTCCACCTTTTACAACATCGCCGGTTCGATAACGCAACACCACACTGGCCCGTGAATCTAAGGGGGTATAAACCAATTCTCCATCTTCTCCCTCAGCTTTAACCTCTCCAGTTTGGGGATCAATGACCTCAAAAATTTCTTTGTCCGGATATAAATGGTATCCGCTAGACTCGTGGTGCCCTGCCGGGCATTCCGCCCACGCGGTCCGAGATTCTGTAAAACCATAGGTGCCAAAAATAGAAACATCCCTAGCACCTTGAGATGCGAGCATCTGGGCTAATTTTTCTTTATATGCCGGCGTTACTTTCGCAGCACCTAAAATAATCTTTTTAACAAATGACAGATCATGCCCCTTTTCCTGGGCGAAACGCACCAAATGATAAATATAACTGGGCACCCCTAAGATCACCGATGGTTTAATACGCATAACGGCAATCATATTCCCTTCTGTACCCATCACTTTTCCACCACCTGTGCTTAAGGCAAACACTCCGGAATTTAATGCCCCAAAGAATACTTGCCAGAACGCCAAATGCGGGGCAAACGGAAAAAGATTCATGATCCGTTCATCATCTTTAATATCAAACAGCCCCAACATGCGACCGCCTGATAAATTCAAATTATCAATATCATATCGGCTATACATAAAGGGCACTGGATAATTGGTAGTTCCCGTCGTAAAAGTCATAAATACTGGCCGATATTCCCTTCCTAAAATTTCCTTAACAAAGGCCTTACCCTTTGTTAAGCCACAGATAGCCATGGGCAACAGCCTGGATTTTGGCCAGTAGCTACGGATTTTCTCTGCGTCCGGCTGCAAGATATAATCTTTAAATTTCTGGGAATTATTACTGTCGATTAAATTCCCTTTAACCGTAAATGGAATACGTCTTAAATCAGAAATGGATTTAATTTTACGAGGGTCAATATGATTGCGATCAAATAATTCGCGGTAATGTGGACTGAACGGATAAACCTGTTGATTAATAAACTGCTGGAGTTTTTTGTTCTGAAGCTTTTGAATTTCAACGTGTGACAAAGATGTCAGTGAATGCCAATAGTCCATATACATATAGTTTAATATAGACCATGAGATCGTACTAGCATATTTACAAAAAAAAAGCCCCGTTGTTTAAACGGGGCTTTTGCCAATATAAAAAACTAGTAAGCAGCTTTGGCAGGAGCAGTTGTGTTTGCAGCTTCGGTGTTTTCAACAGCAGCATTATCAACAACAGCGTTGTCTTCTGTTACTGTGTTGTCATCTGCCACCATTGCATTATCTTCAGCCATCATGGCATTATCCGCAGCCACGGTATTATCTTCGGCCATCACAGCGTTATCTGTTGTATTTGCAGCAGCTGCAGGAGCCATTTCTTCAGCGATAACCAAACTTGCTGACAAAGCAAAAACAGCGGTCAATAAAACTAACTTCTTATTCATAACCTCTCCTCCCGGAATTTTGATAAGAACTATTTCTTATCACATTTTTTAAAAACACCTTCTTTACATTTGCAACGCCAGCAAAAACCATATGCTGATGACGCTAAAAATAAAATACCTACCGCCATGACAATCCAACGTCCACACGGTAGGAATAAAGAAGCAATCAACAAAGAGCCAAAAATTAGTTTTGAAAATCGTTCATTATAAGTCATATATAATCTATCAAAAATCAGGCGGTTTGCACGATAATTCTATGGAATTACAATTTGGCATTTAACCGCGTACTTTTTTCCTGAACGCTTGCCATTAATTCTTCAAAAGACTTATCGAACGCTTCTAAGCCTTCTTGTAGCAATTTTAAGCACACAATATTAACATCCATCCCCTTGCTGCGCAATTCTTCAATCACCCGTTGGGCCTGCGCCACATCACGAGGCAAGGCAACTGCTGCCTGGCCATGATCTAAATACGCATCCAACGTCTTGTCTGGGACAGTATTAACCGTCGGATTAGCCACTAACTCCGTCACATATTTGATATCGCTATATTTAGCATCCTTTGTTCCCGTCGATGCCCACAATACACGTTGAACATTTGCTCCCTTAGATTTAAGAATCTCAAATTCACTTGAAGCAAACGATTGTTGAAATTTATGGAAAATAATTTCGCAATTGCTCACTGCTGCCTTGCCACGCAAAGCACTGCCTGGTTGTTTCTCATCGAGCCACTTATCAACGGCACTATCAATGCGACTAACAAAAACACTGGCCACCGAATGGACTTTAGAGGCGTTACCACCTTTTTCAATCAAGCGTTTAATACCTTTAAAATACGCCCACACCACCTGCTGATATTGTTCAGCGCCAAAGATCAATGTCACATTCACATTTACACCCTCGGCAATAAGCCCTTCAAAAACCCCCATACCATGATGCGTCGCTGGAACCTTGATCATCACATTCGGGCGGTTTAATTTTTTCCATAACCGTAACCCTTCCTTCAATTGGCTGTCTAGTTCATTAGCCAATTGGGGATTGATTTCTAAACTCACATACCCATCTAAACCCTTGGTCGCATCATAAACCCCGCGGAATTGATCTGCCGCGTCCTGTACATCCTTGATCGTTAAATCATCATAAATTTCAAAGGTGGATTTTCCTGCCTCTACCAGGCGAACAATCTCAGCGTCGTAATCATTGCTAGATGTGATGGCTTGTTTAAAAATTGTAGGATTGGATGTTTGTCCACGCAAACCACGGTCAATATAGGATTTTAATTTTCCCGACGAAATCATCGAACGGCTGATATTATCGACCCACAAACTCTGACCTAAATCTGCCAATTGCTGCATGGATGTTTTAGACATAGTAAGATCCTATTTGCGTTTAATGAGATCCTTCGCCAGTTGGCTCAGGATGACATGAACATTTCGTTCATGTCACTTTTTACGCTTTATAACTTTCTGCACGGCTTCAACAATATTCACATCTTTAAGACCAAAATGGGCCATAAGTTGCGCTGGCGTTCCACTTTCGCCAAAACTATCGCGTACGGCAATCATTTCTATAGGGCATGGACTTTGGCTTACAACCACCTCTGCCACAGCAGCCCCCAACCCGCCATTGATCTGATGTTCTTCTGCTGTAACAATCGCCTTAGTTTCTTTAGCAGCAGCGACGATAGCCTTGGCATCAATAGGCTTAATGGTATGCATATTAATCACACGCGCATCAATGCCTTCTGTTTTTAATTTTTCTGCAGCGGATAAAGCTTCAGCAACCATCACCCCACAAGCAATGATTGTGACATCTTTTCCTGGGCGAAGAATATTCGCCTTGCCAATTTCAAAAACATCTTCGTCTTTTGTGATGATTGGCAATGGAGCGCGTGAGGTGCGCATATAAAAAGGACCAAAGGTATTGGTGATGGCACGCGTGGCCTTCTTGGCTTCAAGATAATCACAAGGACAAATCACCTTCATATTTGGCAAAACGCGCATAATGGCAAAATCTTCCAAGCATTGGGCACTTGCCCCATCTTCACCGACGGTAACGCCACCATGAGAACACACCACTTTCACATTGGTATTGTTGTAACACACATCCAATCGAATCATATCATACGCGCGGTTCGTTAAAAACACGGCGAATGATGTGGCGAACGCTACAAAATTCATGGTACTTAAACCAGCAGCTGTGCCAACAACATCTTGCTCGGTAATACCTAAATTAAAAAATCTCTCTGGAAATTCTTTTTTGAAATATTCGGCACGAGTGGCATCTTCCAAATCGCCAGAACAGACTACAATATTTTTATTTTCATGGCCTAAGGTGACCATTTCTTCGCCGAAACCATCGCGGGTTGGTAGAGGTTTAAGTTCCATTATTCGTCCTCCCCTAATTCTAAAAGCGCTGCGGCTAATTGTTCCTTGTTAGGTGCTTTGCCATGCCAGGCAGATTTTAATTCCATGAAGGAAATACCCTTACCCTTAAGAGTATGAGCAATAATCACCGTTGGCTTACCTTGCACATTTTTAAATTCATCAAAGGTTCTCATTAAATCTTTAAGGTTATGGCCATCAACTTCAAACACATGCCAACCAAAGCTGGACCATTTTTTTGCTAACGGCTCCAAGTTTTTAATTTCATTGGTCGGGCCATTTTCTTGAACTTTATTGTAATCCACAATAGCACACACATTATCGAGTCTGTGGTGCGATGCGGTCATAGCAGCTTCCCAAACAGAACCCTCTTGGATTTCGCCATCTCCCATCAAACAATATGTTTTAAAATCTTTGCCTCTTAATTTTGCACCTAAGGCAATGCCGTTAGCAAACGACAATCCATGCCCTAAAGAACCTGTATTAAATTCAACACCAGGCACCTTGGTCACGACGTGACCTTGTAAGCGAGCACCAAATTTACGGAAAGTTTTTAATTCTTCTTTAGGGAAATAACCAAAATTAGCAAGGGTAACATAAACAACGGGAGAAACATGGCCTTTGGAAACAATGAGACGGTCACGGTCTTCCATCTTGGGATTTTTAGGATCATGCTTCATAGCATAGCCATACAACGCCAGCATGATTTCAACGGCAGATAAAGAACCGCCGGGATGACCGGAACCTGATGTTTCTAAAGTTTGTAAAATTTCACGACGATGAACAACTGCTTGTTTCTTGAGGGATTCGAGGTCAATGGCTTTAGACACGAAAAACTCCAATGTTTGGGAATTAAATATCACCTCCAAAAAGGAGATCATAAAATGGGAAATGCTGGACTCGGCGCCTTCCGCTCTCTTCGTTCGCTTCAGGTCGGCCCCCCGCCCTATAAACTGCTCCTATTCGTCTCAGTTTATAATCAGGGCTCCTTTCTCGTCCAGCCCAAATATATTTATAAAATGGCCTAAAGGCCATTTTATAAATATGGGACATGCTGGACTCGAACCAGCCACCCTCTGATTAAGAGTCAGATGCTCTACCGGAT
>CAZHGK010000054.1:0-11152 GCA_964532095.1 uncultured Planctomycetales bacterium
GATTAAAGAAACATAATGCTGGCGGAGCATCCGGGTACACTAAGACAAGAAGACCAGTAGAACTACAATATTTTGAAAAATTGGCAGATAAGAAATTAGCCCTAAAAAGAGAATTAGAAATAAAAAAATGGGGTGCCAAGAATAAGAAAAACCTCATTCAACATGGGCTAGGAAACAAAATTCCCTCGTCACAACAACTAATGAACCAGTGACTCGGGATTCGTTTCTCGCCTTTAGCTCGAAACTTCAATGGATTATTCCCGCGACATCGATAAATTAAGACACACCTGCGCGCACGTCATGGCCCAGGCTGTTCAGGAACTTTGGCCCCAAACCAAGGTAACGATCGGCCCTGCCATCGACAATGGTTTTTATTACGATTTTGATAAAAAAGAGCCATTTACCGACGATGATTTAAAGTTAATTGAAAAGCAGATGTTTAAAATCATCAATAAAAAACCTGCTCTTACAAAAGAAGTCTGGACCCGCAAGCAAGCCTTGGATTATTTCCGTTCCAAAGGCGAAGACTATAAGGTTGAGTTAATTGAAAAACTCCCCGAGAACGAAGAAATTTCTGTTTATAAAACCGGCAATGAATGGCTGGACCTATGTAAGGGCCCGCACGTCGATAATGCCGGGGCTATTAAAGGACTTAAATTATTATCCGTCGCTGGTGCCTATTGGCGGGGGGATGAAAAGCGCCCCATGCTGCAGCGTATTTATGGAACTGCCTTTGCGACCAAGGAAGAGCTTGATGCGTATTTAAAAATGATGGAAGAGGCTAGTCGTCGGGACCACCGCAAGATTGCCACTCAACTGGATTTATTTCATATCTATCAGGAAACGGCTGGTGCCGGGCTTATTTTTTATCATCCCAATGGCGCTATGCTGCGCAAAATCATTGAAGATTACTTACGCGAATCACATCTAAAAAAAGGCTACAGTCTCGTCTATACCCCAAATATTTTAAAAGGCAAATTGTGGGAAATTTCCGGACATGCCGAAAATTACCGCGAAAATATGTATTATTTTGACGTGGACGATGAAGAATACGTTGTTAAACCCATGAATTGCCCAGGGCATATTTTAATTTATAAGTCAAATACGCGTTCTTACCGCGATTTGCCCATCCGTTATTTTGAATTAGGAACAGTTTACCGTCAGGAAAAAGCAGGGGTGTTGCACGGCCTTTTGCGGGTGCGTGGCTTTACCCAAGATGATGCCCACTTATTCATCCGTCCTGATCAAATCAAGGAAGAAGTTATTAGTGTTATTGATTTTGTTTTTTCCGTGATGACTGATTTTGGTTTTCATGATTTGCATATAGAAATTTCAACCCAACCAGAAAAATTTATTGGCGCCCAGGAAAATTGGGACAAAGCAACGGCCGCACTTAAAGATGCCTTAGAATCTAAAAAAATTGCCTATACCATTGATGTCGGAGGAGGCGCTTTTTATGGCCCCAAGATCGATATTAAATTAAAAGATGCTATTGGCCGCTTATGGCAATGCGGAACCATCCAATGCGATTTTGCCTTGCCCGAACGTTTCGATTTGCATTATACCGACGAGACTGGAGCGCAGGTGCGTCCGATTATGTTGCACCGTGCTCTTTTAGGAAGCTTGGAACGTTTTATCGGCACCTTAATTGAACATTATGCAGGGAATTTTCCATTGTGGTTGGCTCCCAATCAAATTGCTTTAATTCCAATTAAGCCAGAACATGAAGAATTTACCAAAGATGTGCAACGCAAACTTGTGGATGCAGGCTTTCGCGTTGTGATCGATGATCGCAATGAATCATTATCCAAACGCATCCGCGAAGCAGCAGTTAAAAAAATTCCGTATCAAATTGTGATTGGTCAAAAAGAAGTGGAAACAAAAACTTTGGCAGTTCGTTTGCATTCAGGAGGCGATTTAGGAGCGATGTCCATAGAAGCGCTCATTGACCGCCTAAAGCAGCAGGTTGTGGATCGTTCATAAACGCATTCACGATCAATCCATCCCGAATGCAGTGAGGGATTGACAAAAAGTAATAAGCGTGGATAATAGAATACTTTCTTTGTAACAGACCTAAGGAGGATGGTTATTTTAAAACACATACGGATTAATAGTCAGATTAGAGCGCGTGAAGTCAGAGTTATTGGGCCGAATTCCGAACAATTAGGAGTTGTCATTATCGCTCGCGCCCTTGAGTTAGCAAATGAATACGAGCTAGATTTAGTGGAAGTGGCCCCTACAGCAACACCGCCGGTGTGCCGCATCATTGATTTTAGCAAATATAAATATGATCAAGAGAAGAAAGAGCGCAAGGTCAAAAGAAAGCAGCACGTGACCCATTTAAAGCAAATTCGGATCAAGCCGCACATCGACGATCATGATTTAGAAACAAAGATGAAGCAGGCCATTGCCTTTTTGCAAAAGAAGGACAAGGTTAAAATTAATATGATGTTTCAGGGCCGGGAAATGGCATTTAGAGACAAGTGGAAGGCTCTTTTAGAAAAAATAGTGGCGTTGACGTCAGAGCATGCGATTGTTGAAAAAGCGCCCATCGCGGAAGGCCGCATCGTGTCAATGGTATTGGCACCCAAATCGGAGAAATAAGGAAGGGTTATATGGCAATTGGTAAAAAAGGAAAATTAAAAACGAATAAGGGGGCTGCCAAACGCTTGCGCATGACCAAAAGCGGTTTACTTAAAAAGCGCAATGCCGGCCGCCAGCATATTCTTGGTAAAAAAACACGCAAGCGCAAACGTCAATTACGTAAAGATGGGTATCTTACAGCGACGGAAACGAAGCGTATGAGGAGGTTGTTGCCGTATGGTACGCATTAAAACCAATGTTTATTCACACAAACGTAAAAAACGTGTTTTAAAAGAAGCAAGAGGTCAGTTCGGTAACCGCAGCAAACGCTACAAAGAAGCGATCAAGTCTTTGACTGCTAGCCGTCAGTATGCGTTTTATGACCGCAAAAAGAAAAAGAATGAATACCGCAGCCTGTGGATCATTCGCGTGAATGCGGCCTGCCGTGAACTTGAAATTTCATACAGCCGTTTCATTAAGGGTTTAAAAGCCGCTAACATTGCCTTAGATCGCAAGATTTTAGCTGATTTAGCCGTGACAGCCCCAGAAGTTTTTGCTAAACTGGTTGAAACCGCGAAAGAAGCGGCCAACGCAGCGCCAAAAGCTAAAAAAGCAGCAGCTCCAGCAGCAGCTAAGGCAGCACCCAAAGCAAAAGCTAAAGTTAAAGCATAAATTATGATTCTAGTAATTGTATAAGTTGGTTTCAAGCCGCCGGCATTCATCATGCCGGCGTTTTTCTTTCCCGCACAGGTAAAATATGATTTGGGATTTCTCAAAACTGAACAATGATGCAACACTTGAGATTGCGGCCATTAAAGATGCGCAGGGATTAGAAGCCGCGCGCGTGAAATATTTAGGCAAGCGAGGAATTGTTGCCGAAGTGTTTGCCTCACTCGCCTCAGCCCCAGGTTCCGATAAAGCCGCCATTGGTAAAGGGGCTAATGATCTACGCACCCTTGTCGAGCGGTTGCTTAAAGAAAAACAATTTACATCTGCAGTGCCTGCATCAAAAAATAATATCGATGTGACCATGTCAGGGGTCACGAGCACAACAGGCCACCATCACATCTTGTCGCAAACCATGGAAGAAATTTGTGATGTATTTGAACATCTAGGATTTGTCGTCGAAGAAGGCCCGGAGGTTGAAAGTGAATTCCATAATTTTACCGGCCTTAATATTCCCATCGACCATCCCGCACGCGATGCCTTTGATACATTTTATGTGAAAACCCCAGACCCCAATGCTAAGGGGAGAAATTTATTATTAAGAAGCCACACTTCCCCGGGGCAGGTGCGGGTGATGAAGGCGCACAAGCCGCCCATGGCTGTTATTATTCCTGGCCGCGTGTATCGCCCAGATGCGGTGGATGCCAGCCACTCGTTTATGTTCCATCAAATTGAAGGATTGCTCGTCGATGAACATGTGAAGTTTTCCGATTTAAAAGGATTGCTGACAGAATTTTGCCAACGGTTTTTTGGTTCAAAGGTCACCATGCGTTTTCGTCCGCATTATTTTCCTTTTACCGAACCTTCTGCCGAGGTGGATATTTCCGCGGCTGCGTTAGGGATTCAAAAAAAGAAATGGTTAGAGATTATGGGATGCGGCATGGTCAACCCCAATGTCTTTAAAGCAGCAGGGTATCCGTCGGGAAAATATAAAGGGCTTGCGTTTGGGATGGGCGTTGAACGCATGGCCATGCTTAAGCACGGTATAAAAGATATCCGTGTTTTTTATGAAAATGATATGCGGTTTTTAAAACAATTTTAAGGAATACCGAGTTTGTCTGCTAGGTCGCAGCCAAACCGGTATAAATTCGCACAGGCTAGGTTGACGTCGCCTTGCGGCTCCGTAACCCTTGGTGCTCATTTATGAAACTTAGTATTAACTGGCTTAAAGAATATGTGGACGTTAATCTTACGACGGAGGAATTAATCCATCGTTTGACCATGGCGGGCCTTGAGGTTGAGGCAACAGAATCCATTGACGGAGACACTGTTCTAGAACTGGAAATCACCCCTAATCGCCCGGATTGTTTAAGCACCATTGGCCTGGCGCGTGAAATTGCAGCAATCACTTCCCGCAATTTAAAATTGCCCAAGGTTAAAACCTATAAATCTTCGACGAGCAGCCCTCTTGTAAAAATTGATGACCCCAAAGACTGTTCTTTGTATATCGCCACTTTAATTAAAGGCGTTCAGATTGCAGCTTCCCCTGCATCGATAACAAAACATTTAAACGCCTTAGGATTACGCCCAATTAACAATGCTGTGGATGTGACCAATTTTGTTTTAATGGAAACAGGTCAGCCGCTCCATGCTTTTGATTACGATACATTAAGTGGTGGCAAGTTAATTGTCCGTCGGGCCAAAAAAGACGAACGCCTGGTGACCTTAGATGGCATCGAGCGCAAACTTGACCCCTCGATTTTAGTGATTGCCGATTTAGAAAAACCCGTGGCCATTGCCGGGGTTATGGGAGGGATGGCAACACAGATTACGGATAAGACTAAAAATATTCTGCTTGAGAGCGCGCATTTTGATTTAGGTGTTGTCCGTCGGGCTGGGCGCGCATTAGGATTAAAAAGCGATTCTTCCTACCGCTTTGAACGAGGGGTGGACGGGGAAGGCATTGCACCAGCAGCCAATCGTGCCACAGAGATGATCTGTGCGTTAACCAAGGGCCAGGCTAGTGGCCGCTGGGAATGTGGTAAGGCGAGGGTTGTTAAAAAAGAAGCAATTAAATTAAAAATATCAGACATCACGGATTTATTAGGTACACCGGTTAAGGCCCAACAGGTAAAAGCAGGCCTTGCTCGACTAGGATTAAAGGTTTCTGCCAAAGGAGAAACACTAACTGTTTCGTCCCCATCGTTTCGTGGGGATTTAAATATTGCTGAAGATATTATTGAAGAAATCGCCCGCATCATCGGCTACGATCATTTAAACGTGTCTTTGCCGACGATCAAAGCGGCGAATATTGTTACCAACGCGCAACCACGTAAAATTCGTCAAGCCATTGCCACAGCGCTTGTCGCCAAAGGATTATCAGAAACAATTACCTTCTCTCTAATTAGCAAGAAGGAGTGCGACGCTGCAGGATTAGCTAGTGTTGAAGCGGTTGAGCTGGTTAATTCTTTAAGCCAGGCCCACGACCGGCTACGCCCGTCGTTGTTGCCGAGCCTTTTAAATGTTGCTGCGACTAACATTCACCGAGGACAAAAAGAGGTGCGCGTTTTTGAAATCGGCAAACGATATGACGCCAAGGGCGAATACTGGACGCTGGGAATTTTAATGACGGGTCGACGGACATTGGATTGGAGAGGAAGTTCCAAAGCATGGATAGATTTTTATGATTTAAAGGGAGTTTTAGAAGGATTGTTTTCTTCTTTGCGCGTGGCTATTGATTTAGCACCTGCATCAACCGCAGGACTTTTGCCAGAGCAAACGATCGCAATGAGTTTAAATAAAACGGAATTGGGATTTGCTGGAAAAATTGACCCGGCTGTTGTGGCAAGATGGGATATCAAAAATCAGAATTTGTATTTTGCCCAGATAGATCTCATGCCGCTATTGAATATCCCTAACAAGGTGGTGGCATTTAAGTCTTTGCCAGAATATCCTGCAGTTGGCCGCGATATTAGCCTGGCAGTTGCCAAAACCGTGGGCTATGCCGCAATCGAACAGGCATGTCGTCATAATGGCGGGGATATTTTACAAAATATTCTCCTTGTTGAAGAATACACAGGGGATAAGATTGCCGCAGATTTGCGTGGGCTGGTCCTTTCTTTAACCTATCAAGCCCATGACCGTACCTTGACCGAAGCTGAGGTCAACGCCCAGCACGCCCAGATTTTAAAAGTCTTAACCACAGACTTAAAAGCCACCATCCGCTAGGGTGGCAAATCCCCCTCTTTACATGATATACTTTCTATAATATATATGATGCCCCTATTTAATAAAATAACCGCCCGGCTCATCGCAGCTGTGCTCATTTTTTCCTTAACTTGTCCATCCCCAATGGTTTGGGCAAATATCAATACTCCGGTTCCCATGCCTGCCCCAGGCAAGATGGTAGAACTTTCATTTCCTAAGCAGCCCGTTCTTATTAAAGGTTTTTCCATGGATGTAAAAAATCCCATGGCCATGCGCTTTTTAATAGACCCCAGTGGCAGCAATGCTCCGATGGAGGAAGAGGTCATCAGGCAGGTCAAATATTTTATGGCCGGGCTTACCATGCCGGATGGAGATTTGTGGGTTAATCTTTCGCCTTATGAACAAGAACGCATTGTGCCGCAAGCTTTGAGCGTTACAGATTTAGGACGCGATTTACTAGCCCAAGATTATTTATTAAAACAACTGTCTTCTTCATTGTTGCATCCAGATACGCCAACAGGAAAAGAATTTTGGTCACGCATTTACAAGCAATCCCAGGAAAAATTTGGCACTACACAAATGCCAGTCAATACCCTTAATAAAGTATGGATCGTTCCAGGGGAGGCGGAAGTATATGCGAAAAATGGTACGGTGTATGTAACGAAGGCCTCGCTTAAGGTTTTAACAGATGAAGATTATCTAGCGGTTGAGAAGAACCAAAGCCAACCAGGGGACATGTCCCCGAAGGGGCCGTGTCCCCATGCTGGTTGCCAAGCAAGTAAGGTAACGAATACGAAAGCACCCCAGGGAAACAACCAAACGAATATTATACGTGAAATTGTAGTACCTGTTCTTGAAACTGAAGTCAACGAAGGCGCACAATTTGCCACCTTGCGCCAAATTTATCACGCCATGATTTTAGCCAAATGGTTTAAGGGCTCGCTTAAGAATTCTGTCTTGGGACGCGGCTATCAGGATAAATCACAAGTGAAAGGTATCGACGAGGTTAACGCAAGCGTTAAGGATGAAGTCTATGGTCAATATGTGCAGGCATTTCGCCGTGGGGCATTTAATTTTATCCGCGAAGAAGACGAAGCAGGCATGATGGTGCCGCGCAAGTATTTCTCTGGAGGGCTAACCCCAATGCCCAAAGATGTTTCCTTGGCGATGTCTCCCCCGCAATATTTGCCGATGGATTTGAAAGCTGCAGATGTGCGGTTTGACGCGATGGAAAAAGCAGCAGCGATGACTACAGAGCAAATCCAGTTAAAAAGTCAATATGACCCGTTATTTTTGGCAGCAGCCTTTACTAATCATGGCGGGCCATTTGATCTGCGCCACGGTTTTTCCGCAATTAATTTAACCATAGCAGCGATTATTGAAAGTCAACCCGACGATGCAGGGATAAATGAATTAAGGCAATGGCAAAAAACTATTATTGCAAACAGCAATGATGTTAACGAGTATGTCAAGAAAGACGGTCTAGTTGCCGGACAGGAACAAGCGCTCGTTAGAAACGTGGCTAGAAAAAACATGCTGGATCGCGTAAAACGGGACTATTACGATAGCCTTGTAAAATATCGGGATGATTTATTAGAATTCAGGTCGATCTTGCCAAACAACCAGGCGTATAAGAATTATTTTAATGAGCTAGTTTTTAGAAATGAATTTTTCCATGAAATGGACGAGGTGTTAGGCAATATCAGCATCATTATTCGGTTTCTGGAGAAGAATCCCGTTGTCCAAGACACAAAAATCAATCTGGCCAAGTATATCAGACAAGAATTAGGGAAGTGGACACACAAAAAACCTGCAGGCAATCAAGGTGAAGAAATCCCCATTTTTATTATAGAAGCTTCAGAAGAAATTGAGCTAATGGTAAACAAGGAATTTCTGGATGCTTTAATGGGAAGGTTGATTGAAAATGCCAAGGAGTATTTAAGCAGACCAGAGGCTACCCCTGAAGAGAAAAGAAAAGGCATTACCATTCGGGCGTTTAAGGAGGAAAACGGAGAGATAGGCATTGAAGTTACCAACGTCGGGACATTAAAGAAGGGTGGGGAAGACTTATCCAGGGAAGACAAAGAAACCAAGACGCAAAGAATATTTCTTTTAGAAAATAATATATCTACAAAAGAAAAACCAACGCGCCGCAAATCATTTTCCAGTGGAGGGCTAGGCATGCCCATGGCATATCAAATGGCCAGACAGATGGGCATGTTAATGAAAGCGTCTAATGCCAAGGCCGAAGTGAAGTTTAGGGTGATTTTCCCTAACCCAAGATGGATGTCGGTTGAGAAGAGCATTGTTGCTGCCAGGCAAGACCTGACAATCCAGTACCATAAACTCCCTCAAGACAGCATTACAGATATTGTCCTTGGCCATTGTTTGGAATTTATTTTGAGAATGGAGGATAGTTTAAAGAAATATAGAATGTCAGGGAATCTTAGCGAGCTAGACACGTTTCTGATGGGACACCTGCAGTTAAAGTATTTGAGTTTGGTTTTTAGCAAGGCGCAGGATGAAAAGGATCTAAAAGCCAGAATTGCCAAGCATGATTTATTACGTTGGATAGATCCTGAATTTCTTGATATTAGGACTGAGGCAAAAGCGACAGATTTTAAGGAAGCTCAAGAGAAAGCCAGGGCGCTAAAAGGAACTTTAATGGCCATTAAGAAGGGGCTGGGGCCAAAGTTGGAACAAAAGGAAAAATCCTGGACGGTGTTTGCATTAATTGGTGAATTAAGAAAAACAGGACAGGATGAATTACTTGAGGCATTGGCAGAAGCTGCACAGAACCACAAACTGGTAGCAAATAAAACTGTGACAGAGAATGATTTTTTTCAACAATGGATTATTGATCATGAATTTCCAGTTTTCCAACATCATGAGCAAGAAGGTGTGTTTAAATTCAGGACTGATTTTCTGGAAATGATTAGAAGGGTTGTAACAAGGAAAAAAGATGTCCAGGGCCTGTTGGGGGTTGGGGACGGGAGCAATGCCATGATCGCTGTGGACACCAAGCACTGGAGGGTTGCTGCTGACGAAATAGAAAAGATTAGCAATCAACTAGGCAGGATTAAGGAATCATTTCCTCCTGCAGCCACGGAACAAGGTAGACCAACAGACATTGTTACCATTTTAGTTGACCATATCGCGGATAATATGGCAACACTGCACGAGCATTTTTTATCCATAGCCAATAGCCCAGCAAGCCCGGAGTACGCGGAGCACTTATTTTATAGCACACAAATCATGGTGGAACTAAGGCAATTGTTTACCATTGTCAGAGGGTCCAAATCAGCTAAAGCATTGAAAGAAAAGATTCTTAAAGACCCAAAACTTGGCTGGTTAAGAAATTGGGTGACGCAGGCAAGCATAAATACGGAGGAAAAGGATCTTAAAATATTACAAGAAATTGCACGCTCCATGCAGGAGGACCACAAGGACTTGTTTTTGGAGATTTTTAATGAGGAAGTCTTGGGTGATCTGGAGCTTATTGAAGTCCATCGTTTTTTAAGGGATTTATCAGAAAGAAATGATGGCGAGCACCAAAGGTTATTTCAGAATATGGTGCAAATTGCCCAGACAGACAAGCCAAATTCCCAAAGGGAACTTATAGAAGAAATATTTGCGAGCAGAATTTTTGCCCAATGGGTCAATGGTCGCCCGGGAAGGGCTCTGTCGATTGACAATTCCGGAGGCGCTTATGTCAGAAGGTCTTTCCTGGACGCTATTAAAGAAGCGTTAGACATGCAAGGGACAGGAAAAGGGCCGGGGATTAAACAATATCCTCCACAGGTCACACTAGCTAAACAGCTTCCCATGACGCTGGCAAGGGCCAAGGCCATTATTTTAAGGGAAGCAAGAATTGCCAGGCTAAAGGCCTACGATCTATTCAAAGGGACAGCACCCGATAAAGAGTTGCTTTATAACATTTATATGTATTTCGTGGGATACCTGGAGGAAATTGGTAAAACTATTCCCAAAGCTGTGAAGGAAAGTGAAGCAGGGGCACAGTATATGAGCGCTGTTTTAGGGCTTGCCCACTGGACAGTTTTCTTATCCGAAATCTTAAGTGTAAAAACCAGGGAGCAGCTTTTAAAATCAGTAAAAAAGAATCTTTCCAAACAACAAAAGGAAATTGAACAATTGGTAAACAGTTCGCAGACAGAATCTGAAGATCGGTTCCTGAGAAGACTTAAAATTGTGCAGGCACGTTTAAAGAAAATGAATGAAGAAATCGTGCCAGCAAAGGCAATATTCGGGAACACGAAAAAGCAAAGTCTTGGCCTTTACATCGTGATCATACCCTTGACGTTTTCACTTTTGGACTTGATGATCAGCGAAGACGATTCGATTTTCAAGACAATGACCTCAACCAGAATGCCGGAGGTAGTCCCGGCGTATGTTCCAGAGGATGACCCTGAACCAACGGTAAGTGCAATACGAGAAGGGCTGTGGGAAACCGTTACGGCAATCTTTGAACAAAAAGGAAACAAAATTTCTGTGCCAGTGGAAGTACAAGAAAATAGAATATTTAAAGAATCTTTAAAAAAGCAAGGCATGAAAATATTTCAAGAAGGGGGAAGATTTTATTCCCCAGAATTTGTTAACAATGTTCGTTTTCTCATCAAGCTGCCTTCAGGGCAGGCAAAACCAGGGCTGTTATGGGAACTTAGAAATCCGTTGGAAG
>CAZHGK010000054.1:11162-12400 GCA_964532095.1 uncultured Planctomycetales bacterium
GATAGATAATAAAAGTGCGGCAATGAATACTCCTCAACGATCAGCAGAATATTGGCGACACGTGGAGGAAAAAGTTACCGCAATTCAGCGACAAGGTGCAAGCATAATGACTTTAAAAGTCGCAGAAATGTATAGGGAGAAGGCTGTCCTGACAGAGGTTGATTACAAAAACATATGGGTAATAAGTGTTGTTGCTTCTCAAAGCGCAGCAACAACACAACTTTTAAAGGCAGTAAGTTCTTTAATAAAAGAACCTCTTATAAAAGAAAGTTATGAACGGGTGGAAAAAGGGCAGAAGGACATGAGGGCATTCACAAATAAAATGAGGGAAAGCAAAAGTTTCGCTGAACTTCAAGAGGCCTTCATAAGTTATTATGAAAGGACCCCTTTTGTGAAGGGCGAAAAGATAAAAGTTTTAAGATCTGAAAAACATGATGCAGATTTTAAAGAAGCAAGCGAAATATTGGCCCCTCTATATAAAAGCATTGATGAGCTTCAGCAGTTTTTAGAAGGAGGAGCATCTGTCCAAAAATCTCCATCTTCAAGGTTGGGTGAAGATGTGCGCGCATTTTTAAAAGGATTAGAAAAAGGTAGATCCCCAGTCAAGACATGGTTGTTAAACAGCATAGTGACAGCAGTATTAGATGAGAAACAGACAAGAGTTCCTGATGAGGTTGTAAACAATTCGATTTTTACTGAATGGTTAGCAAGGGACAGGATTAACCCTTATGACAAGGGTCGATTAACAAATGAGGAGAAATACTTTTCCATGGATTTTATAGGTGCCGTAAAGGAGTCTGTTGAGGTTTTGTCAACAGGAGCCTTGGGAGAACCGAATTTTTATATCAAAGATACTGCTTCAGGCAGCTTAGCCATGACAAGCCTTAAAGAAAGAAGATCCACCGGAGGGATTGACTTAAATAATATCAACGTTGCGCAAACCAAAGATTCATCCATGACAAGTTTTTCTAAAGAAGGGAATTTCGATTTTTCCCAAGGACTGGTGCCATTTTTAATTCGCATCACACCCGTCGATCATCCAGAATCTATCTTTAATGCACCGCAGTCCCCCTCCCTTGCCCTCCCCACATAGGGGGAGGGAATATCACATGTAATTTCTGAAATAATATGATATATTTGTTTTTGCCTGTCCCGTGCGTCAGGGTTCGGATGTATTGAACCACAAAACAATACACAGGGAGCCGGTGCCTGTTGGTGAGCTCTAATGCTACCACATA
>CAZHGK010000055.1:0-11844 GCA_964532095.1 uncultured Planctomycetales bacterium
TGTATGACGAGATCGGCAATATCATTCAAAAGGATGGGATAACGTATAACTATGGTGAATTAAATAGCCGTGTTGGTGGTGGTAAGGCAGGCCCGCATGCGGTGACATCGTTATCAGATGGAACTCAGTTTAAGTACGATGCCAATGGGAATATGGTGCAAATCATCAAGGCAAATGAGAAGACGTTTTATACCTATGATGATGAGAACCGATTGATGATGGTAACGAGCCAGACAGCGGGTAAAGGTTTAACAACGATAGCTAAGTATTATTACGATGGGGATGGTGGAAGAACGAAAAAGATTGTTTACCGACGTGATAAAGCCAATTACAATGTGAATGGTTTTGCGATGCTCTTTGTCACGTTAGAACATCCTTTGCCGGCAACAGTCAGTAACCCAACGCCAGTAACAACGCGTTATGTAGGCAGTGTGTATGAGGAAGAAGGGACACGTAGGACTAAATTCATTTACCTAGGTGGTACGCGTGTGGCAGCGGTTGGAAGTGGTAGCAACCCGGAAGTAATGTATTACCATGCCGATCATTTAGGCGGGACGAATGTCTTAACTGACCAGACAGGATCAGTGCGAGAGCTAACCGAGTACGATCCGTTTGGAAAGGTCATCAACCATAAGAAATACGGTAGTGATAGTGCAACTGCGTGGTATTACTTTACCGGTAAGCCGTTAGATGATGAGACGGGGCTTTATTACTATGGGGCGCGTTACTACAACCCAGTGTTGGGAAGATTTATCACACCGGATACCATTGTCCAATCGCCCGGTAACCCACAAACCTTAAACCGGTATACGTATTGCAATAACAATCCGATTAATTTTATTGATCCGACGGGACATAAATTTAAATGGGGAAATGTATTTAAGGCTATTGGTATAGCCATTGTTGGTGCAATTGCAACAATTGTAACCGGAGGTCTTGCAGCTGCAGCATTGCCTGCGTTTTGGGCAGGAGTTGTTACTGGAGCTGTGGGTGGGGCGGCGGTAGGAGGAACGTTTGCTGCTGCAACCGGCGGTAATATAGGGATGGGGCTCCTGACGGGGGCGATAAGCGGAGCTATATTTGGTGGAATAGGCGGTATGGGGTTTGAGGGGTTTGCTCACACCGCTGCACATGTTATTGGGGGAGCCGCATCTGGAGCAATCAATGGAGCTATAACAGGAGGAGATATAGGTACTGCTGCCTTAATTGGTGGTTTTAGTGCTGGAATTACCGAATGGGCCAGTGGTAATATCAGTGCATTTAAAATGGTGCAGGGTAAGACAACTTCAGCCTATTTGCAAAATGTAGTACGTAGGGCAGCTTTAGGTGGACTAGTAGGTGGTGGAATCTCTGCGGCAATGAGGGGAGACTTTGGGAATGGTTTCATTGATGGCGCCAAAATGTCAGCGATATCCTACACAGCAAATGAATTTAATCATTTGACGATAGCGGCTGTAGGTAGCATTGCGATTAATATAGCTGATTTGATTCCTCAAGTGAGGGTCGCACATGTTATTATTGCTGGGGCGTTGGCTGTTGGTGCGATTGTTGTTTTAAATAAAAAAGATGACATAGGAAACTTCGATAAGGTAGCAAAAGGATTGGGATTAAAGACTCCAGAGGAGAAAAAAGATTTTCATGATTACGTAAGAGATGTTAAAGAAAAAGAAAGTAGAGGGCCAGGAGATCATTATGGTTATAAAGATTTGAAAGAAATTGGTGATGAGTATATGGAAGGTCAAGGAAAATAGTATGCAAAATAAATTAAAATATATATATAGTTTGATTGGTCAAAAAATAACTTTCAAAAGAATCGTGGGTAACAGCATAATCTTATATTTTAATGGTAGGCCTGGAGATTCCAATATCCAAACCATTTGGATTGAACCTCTGTGGAGATATGAAAAGAATGGGAAATATATTTTAGGAAGTTCGGATTTTCCTCAGAACAGGAAGCGATCGCAAACGGAAATAGAATATAATAAAGAATTTAGCAAAATTTGCAATTATACAAAACAGCTATATGATGCCAAAGTTTTGGATATTAAATTTAATGATGTTACCAATGATATTTATATTGAATTGGAAGGGCAACAATCGTTACAGACTTTTGTGGCATCGAATAAACATGAGATTTGGTTCTATAAAAATAATCTCAATAAAATAAGAATAACAGCTTATATAGATCGAGTGGAGCTTGATAAGGTTATTGATAAATTCAGATTTAATAATAAAGCGTCTCGTTAATATTCATATGACTAAAATAAATTATATTAATGATCTAGTTGGTCAAAAGGTAATGGCTATGAAGTTTTCTTGGAATAGTCTTATTTTACATTTTAATGTAAACTCAAAAGATGCGAATATGAAAAGCATAAGAATTTATCCATTCTGGAGGTATGAAAAAAATAAGAAATATGTGGTAGGTAGCTCTGATTTTCCAAAAGATGAGAAAGGAAACTTAATAAGGAGTAAACAATGCAAAGAGATTGCAGAAATTTATAATCTGATGAATGCATTGATAGGTTCAAAAATTTTAAATATTGAAATAAATAAAATTACTAATGATATATGTATTGAATTGGAGAAAAATCAAATCCTAAGAACTTTTGCTGCTGAGAACTATGAAGCACTGTGGGGTATTAGGGATAGAAAAAACAAAACAGAATTAGTCGGATTTGTTAAGAAAATAAGAGAACGGACCAGCTCACTGTGAGGCACTGTGAGGCAAAACCCCGGGACCGAAACCCCGGGACCGTGTCTAGGTAAACATATGAAGAGTAAGTAGTTGTGTCAGAAGTGTCCCCAAATTTCTGACAGAATAATTTTTATGTTAAGTAAATTATATTCCCCAATCAAAAGGCTATGTCTCGATACAAGAGATTTTGTGAAGATTGGGCTGTTTATCATGTGATGATTCGATGTAATAATCGTCAGATGTTGTTAAAGAAACATTTAACAAAGATGCTTTTGTTAGAAAGCTTTGCAAAGTATCAGCAACGACTGAATTTTAAGCTTTATGCTTTTGTAATTATGGATAATCATGCGCACTGGTTGTTACAGGTGCAGGGTGTGAATGGGTTATCTGTTTTGATGCAAAAAGTGTTGTTATCGTTTAGCAGAAAATACCGTCAGGATAATTCTTATGTAGGACATTTTTGGCAAGGGCGGTATAGGTCTCAATCTGTTGTCAGTGATCTAGGGATGCGGGAAGTATTAAAATACGTGCATGAAAATCCCGTTAAAGCAAAGATTGTTGGAGATGCTAGGGATTATTTTTACAGTAGCGCTTATAAATATTTAGGATATTCAAACGAGAAGATTGAAGAATTAATCAAAATAACAAAATATGGGGACACATCTGACGGAAGTTGTGCATTGATAATAATTAACCGGACCGCTTTTGCCGGAAGCATAGAATAGCAATAAGTTAGAGCGGATGTGGCCCCAAAGCATCCAAATTAATCAAGAATAAAAAATCCCCTTTTTAAAATTTCATGGGGGATTTATGACTCGACAAAGAAGGCGTCACGAAGAATGGAATATTTATCATGTGATGATTCGATGCAACAACCAGCAAATGTTGCTTCGCAAGAAAGAAGTAAAGCTTTTGTTGATCAATTGCTTTGGAAAGATGCAAGAGAGAATTGGGTACAAGATCTATGGGTTTGTGGTGATGGATAACCATGCGCATTGGTTGCTGCAGGTACAGGCGAAGCATGGGTTGTCTGGGGTGATGCAAAAGGTACTGTTATCATTTGGTAGATTTTATCGAGAGCAAAATAAATTTGTTGGATATTTTTGGCAGGGTCGATATAAATCGATTGGGGTAGTTACAGATCATGCGATGCAAGAGGTGATTAGATATGTCCATGAGAATCCAGTGAAAGTGAATATGGTAAAGCGAGCAGAGGACTATTTATATAGCAGTGCCAGAAGATATAAAGAGGGGAAGGATGAGTTTATAGATAAAATGCTGGTGATTACAAAGTATGGGGACGCATCTGCCGGAAGTAGTGAATTGTTAAAGGTTTAAGCAGAAACGGTCCGCTTATTTTCAATGACTGGCAAGGGTGTGATGTTTACGGGAGGTCAGGGGGGAACAAATGGACAAGTTAGTACCATGAGAATAATGAATCCAACTTTACCAAAAGGAGCGTCGCCAGGATATCCAAATGGTCACATTATATATAACAATAATAGTAATCAACCAGTAGATCCATATAGTGGTAGAACAATCTCTGATGCTGACGCGCATTATCCGATTAAAAAATAAAGGGTGTAACAATGGAATTAAGATTAATAAATATAAAAAATAAAAAAGTGAAACATTTTTTAAAAATCCATGACTATTTTCAAATATATTTTGAAGATGATTATATTTTGACAATTTTTAATAAATTTGATTCAAAAAATATAACTTTTATAGATTCTGATAATAATATTGTGGATGATATTGTTGTTCTTGAAGTGATTGAGAATTTAGAATTTATTAAAATAATTTTTTCTAATAATTCTTACATTGAAGTTAGTTTAAAAGACGAAGCTTATTTAGGTCCAGAAGCGATGACTTTTGGTCAAAAGGGAAAAATTCCACTTATTTGGACATAGAAAACCCCAGAGAAGGAGAACGGACCAGAGAACGGACCAGGTCACTGTGAGGGGACAGGTTGAATTTGGGTGTCATTAAAGTATGGGAAGGCTCAGAAGAAACGATATTTTATATCGAGGCTGTTATGCGCATGTAATATCGCGTTCGATAAGGAAGTTGAAATTATTTAATGATAATGAAGATTTTGAGTTCTTTAAGGATTTATTGATTCAGGCAAAAGAGCGTGCAAGGTTCAAGATATTTCATTATTGCCTAATGCAAACCCATTTTCATTTGGCAGTAAAGATGGATGATCCCAAAGATTTCTCGATTGGGATAAGGGATATTAAGCGAAGTTATGCATACAAGTTTCATTCAAAATATAAATTAAGCGGGCCAATTTGGAGGGAGAGATTTAAAGCATTGCTTATTGAGAATGAGGAATATTTATATGCGTGTGGAAAATATATTGAAGGGAATCCTGCAAAAGCTCAGATTGTGGAAAAGAATACTGATTGGAAGTATAGTTCATCCAGGTGTTATGAATTAAATGAACCTGATTTATTAATTCATGGTTACGACAGTGATTTAAGTATGAACGAGAAGTTGGTTGTTCCTGAGGGTAATTTTGAGAGCGGGAATGTAATAGGTTCTGATTTTTTTAGATTTAAATTTTTTGAGAACCGAAAGCAGTCTAGACCTGT
The DNA here is from genome assembly GCA_964532095.1 of uncultured Planctomycetales bacterium. GTDB lineage: Bacteria > Omnitrophota > Gorgyraeia > Zapsychrales > Fredricksoniimonadaceae > CAZHGK01. Next base: position 5,296 of record CAZHGK010000055.1, read on the forward strand.
CCCTTGATGTGACCTGGTCCGTTCTCGCAGAACTGATTGGGACGAGTGGCGACGGGTTTAGGCTTGATTGGGCCGCGTTTAGCTTTAAGGCGCACTTGTTTAGTCACAAGCATTTGGTTTTCTTTCATGAGCAAGTAGACGCGTTTTTTATTTACGCTAACGCCTTGCCTAAACTTTAAATAAGACCAGATGCGTCGGTAGCCCCAGAGGGGATGGTCGGTCTTAATGGCTTTGATTTGTTCGAGTAATTCGAGGTTTCGCTGTATCACAGCTTGAGATTTGGCTCTTTTCATAGCTCGTATTCGCTTTTTTTTAACTCAACGGTTAAATCACCGATGATACGTTTGAGTTTGGCGACTTCTGATTCAAGATGTTGTTCTTTCTTGGTGATATTTTTGGTTTCAAAGGCTTGATGGCCGTGTTGCAAGAGCTGATCACGCCATTGGTAATATTGGCTTTGAGATAGTTGATACTTAGCGCATAGTTTAGCAATTTCGATTTGGCCGGATACGCCTTCAAGAACGATTCGGAATTTTTCTTGGGTTGTCCATTTACGTTTTTCCATAGACTTGGCTCCTTGTTTGGTTAGCTAATTCTATCTTAAAGACCCAGTTTTGTTAATGGGGAGCAGTATATATGGGGAAGGCATTATTAAGAAAACATCAGAAGGTTTTATTTTTAACCGCGGAAAGAACGGATTAGGTCACTGTGAGGGAGATGCTTAGTTTTTTTATTTCTTGTTTTTTAAAATGTACTTATAAAAAGGAGTGTTCAGTTGAGATTCTTATTTGCTTCCCTTCTTATTGTTTGCTTAACAGGATGTGCAGGTAATTTTACAAAATTTCATGTTAATTATCCGCAAAAGATGGATAAGGTTAAAACCATTGCCGTAATGCCTCTTGATTTTAAAATGTACCAAATTAATGCCAGTGGTGTTCAAGAAGAAATGGATGAGTGGACGGTATCTGCCAGAAACATGATCCAGGATTCCTTGAACAAATACCTTAAAACAAATAATATTCAGCTTAAATTTGTAGACGAAAAAGAGCTCAAATCAAAAAATTTTGATTTATGGACATCACAAAAAGCTTTTTATCAGGCTATTACAGTGTGTGCTTTAGATCATGCTTATGGAGGGGTCAATGGCTTTGAAGACAAAATAAAGAACTTTGATTACACCATGGGCCCGGATATTCAAAAATTATCAAATCAAACTGAAGCAGATGCTTTACTGTTTGTCCAAGGTTATGATTCAGAACGAACAGCAGGAAAGTTTTGGTCTGATGTTTTTGCCGAAGCCTTAGTTGGGGTGCATTATTATTATTTTACAGTTCTAAATATTGGTCTTATAGATGCAAAAACAGGGGATGTATTGTGGTTTAAAACCAAAAATGTTTTTGCAGATATGAATTTCAGAAATTCTAAACATGTGGATTCGATAATAAAATGGTTTACCGAAGACTTTTTGAAAAAGCAATAATAGTTCTGTGTTTTGGGATGGCGGGCTGTGCCACGGTCAATGTTCCAAATTGGGAAAGTGGTAGTGCAGCTAAATTAGAAGCTGATGAAGCCCGTTTTATGAACCGAGCTAAGGAAAGTATTGAATTTATTGATCACAGTGGATATTTGTATGATGATCCTGAACTAGAGGGCTATTTAAACAAAATTCTCAAACGCTTATTAGGCAAGTTTGAAATTCCAGCTGATATTAATTTTGATGTGAAGGTGATTAACGACCCTGATTTAAATGCTTTTGCTTTATCAACAGGACGTTTATATGTTCATACCGGTATTTTAGCTGCAGCAGACAATGAGGCTCAGGTGGCAACATTAATAGGCCATGAAATGACGCATGTGTTACATAGGCATATGCTTAAAAAATTTCGTTCTATGAATAATTCTCTGGCTTTTTGGAATAGTGTGGGGCTGGTAACTGGTGGTATAGGTATGATTGCAAGCGAGTTAGCCAAGGTTTCCTCCGTAAGCGGTTATTCTCAGGATTTGGAAACAGAGGCAGATAAATTTGGTTTTCAAATGTTGATGGAATCTGGTTACGACATTAATGAAGCTCCAAAAATGTTTGAAGCTTTGGAGCAGTACAACAAGGATGAAAAAAATGATGAGCCGTTTTTCTTTTCGTCCCATCCAAAAGTCAGGGAACGCATTAAGAATTATAAACAGTTAATTAAAGAGCAGGCTCAAACAAGAGTGTTGGACAATAAGGAAAATCAATATATAGAAGTTATTCATGATTTAGCGATTAAAAATGCCCATTTGGCTATTCAAAAAGGCATGTTTAAGGTTGTAGAACATCAAATAGAAAAATTGATTGCGAATTATTCGAAAGATCCCAGGGTTTGGGTTTTAAAAGCGGAATATTTGAAGCAAACTTTGGATAACAAGAAAGAAGGCGATAAGATTTTGGAAGCATACAGTAAGGCTTTAGGGCTCGATAATAATAATGCGCAGGCAATAAAGGGTAAGGCAAGAGTGTTATATGGAATGGGTAAGAAAGAAGAAGCAAAGAAATATTTCCAGCAGTATTTAAACAAAAACCCAAATGCAGATGACAGAACATTTATTCAGCAGTTTATTGAAAAGTGAGAAATTAATTATGAAAAAAATAATGATTTTAATAATGCTTATATTTTTGAGTGGCTGTGCAACAGGGTGGAAAAAAGCGTCTCCAGAGCAATATAAGAATTCCATTTTTAAATTCAATGCCAATTTACCATCTGGGTGGATGTATTTTAATATGGATAAGTCTTTTATCATCACAAAGGATGGGGTGGTTCTAGATGTGATTGCTATTGAACGCATTAGATTTTCCGACAAGTTAGATTCTACTAAGAAGAAATTTAAAGAAGACATGCTGCCTGATGAAGTTTTGCAGGTAGGATTGGATAATTATAAATCTAATACCAATATCCAAAAATTTGAAGTTTTAAGTAATGAAGCTGTTAAATTATCTGGACAAGATGCATATAAATTAGAATACCGTTATCAAACAATCCCTGGGTTAATAAAACGAGGAATAGAATTTGGTTTTATTTATGATCATGTTGTTTATCGGGTTTATTACGAAGCTGCAGAGCAGTATTATTTTGAGCAAAATAAAAAGGTGTTTGAACAATTTTTAAAAGATTTTCACCTATTTTAATCAAGAATGGAGAAAGTATGAAAATAAAAGTATTAATAGCTCTACTGCTGGTTTCTTTTGCGTCTGCAGCATATACAATGGAATCAAAAGAACAGGAATTAAAGTTTGGCACGGAAATTTCACACATTACCTATAAAGAGCCTGATTTTGGCGTGTCAGAAAAGGGCATGTTCTTTGGAGTGTATGCCAATTATGTTTACCGTCCAGAATGGTTTGTGAATTATTTAAGTTTAGACGGGCATGCTGCAATTGGGGTGGTTGATTATAAAGGAAGTGGCGAGATCGATAATATTGATGATTATTTGATGGAGCCACGCGTGTTAGTCGGGAAAAGTTTGGATTTGGCAGACAATAGTCGATTAACTCCTTATTTAGGTTTTGGTTATCGCTATTTGTATGATGATTTAGGTGGAATGGTTTCATCTACTGGTGCGGCTGGGTATGACCGTCGTTCCCAGTATATTTACCTTCCGTTAGGTTTGACCTTCGATTATGTTGTCAACAGCGAATGGGTGGCATAAATTATGTGGTTTCGCCATATTTCCGTTATTGGAATATTGATGATTCAAAAATAGCGACGGGATCATACGCCGGTGTTATCCAATTTAGCGGGTATGAACCGCATAACACCTCGTTAGAAATTGGTGCCAAATTAGGTGTTGAGTTTTAAGTTAACATACGTACGTACATGATTTGACAACGTACGCTATTCATGCTATCCTTTGTATAGAAGAACATAAGGAGGGTAACTATGATTATGACTGCTTCTAAATTGAGAAAAGATATTTATAATGTTCTCGATCAGGTTTTAGAAACTGGCGTCCCTGCGGAAATTCAACGTAGAGGAAAGACATTAAAAATTATCTTACCCAACGGTAAAAATAAGTTAGCCAATCTGAAAAAGCACGATTGTTTAGTTGATGATCCGCAATCAATTGTCCATATGGACTGGTCTCATTTATGGAAAAGTTAGTTTATTTAGATACTCACGCAGTAGTGTGGCTATATGCTGGGGAACTTTCGCTGTTTCCAAAAGAGGCAAGGCGTTTAATGGAGGATAAGCCGCTGGTTATTTCTCCGATTGTTTTATTAGAACTTCAATATCTCTTAGAAATTGGAAAGATTAAGACAGGTCCAGATAAGATTCTTAAATATTTGGAGAAGAATATTGGTTTGAAAGTTTGCCGATTAGAGTTTTACAAAATCATTGCCCAGGCAATCAGCCAGGATTGGACGCGCGATCCATTTGACCGTTTGATCGTAGCTCATGCTTCGATAGCTGGGGCAGTATTAATTTCCAAAGACGAATCCGTTGGTAAACATTATCCTCAAGCTCTCTGGCGTTAACAAAGGAAATAAATGACAATCTCCTATCTATGCGTTTTAATTGCCGCTATTTTGCCGTATCTTTTTGTGGGCTATGCTAAATTTGCCACCAAAGGATATGATAATAGCAATCCTCGGGAATTTTTAGATAAGCTCGACGGAAGGGCCAAGCGCGCTCATTACGCCCAATTAAATTCATTTGAAACTTTTCCAGCCTTTGCAGCTGGAGTGATTATTGCCCATTTGACCAATGTGCCAGAACAGAAGATCATGCTGCTTTCGGTCTTGTTTGTTCTGTTGCGCGTTGTTTACGGGCTTTGCTATATTTTTGATAAGTCTTCCTTGCGTTCCTTAGTTTGGTTTGCCGCTTTTATATGCGTGATCACTCTTTATGTATCAGCGTTAATGAATGGATAAAGAGTGGAGGTTCCATGAAAAAAATATTCCTGACAATTATATTCATCATGCTCTGTATGGCTGGGCGTGCGTTGGTTTGGGCAGAGAATGATGTGATAGCTAATGAACAGCGCACCAAGGCAATTCTAGAAAAATCAGGGAATGTGACGTATGAACCTGATTTACTTTATGAACGCGGCACGAAGAAAAAATTTCTCCTGCATAAAGAGCATCAATTCGAATTAGCGCCCGACGTGTTTTATCAAACATTCAAACAGACAGGCGATGATTATGCGCTTAAAAGAACGGGTGCATTTTATGGTCTTTATTCTTCGTATAATTTCCGGCCATTAGATGCCCAGGATTGGCCAATTAATGTCTTCCACATTGATGTGCAAGGGAATTATGGCCAGGTGGATTATGATTTTAAGGAAGATGGCAAGGTTGAAAGTGTTAGTAATTATATTGTGGAACCGCGGGTTTGGTTGGGCAAGGATGTTGATTTAAATAACGTAACGGTTACGCCATATACGGGTGTGGGGTATCGTTGGCAGTATGAGCGGTTGCAGAATAAATTTGTTGATGAAAGCGATCCAGATACGGAAATGTTAAATCAGCAGAGTCAGTATGTGTATATTCCCCTCGGTGCAGAGTTTTCAGTGACGCCTGTGTTAGGCTGGCGTATTGTTTTTGGTGGAGAGTATGATTTTCTAGTGTGGGGCAGGGTGACGCATTATTTATCAGATTTTGATTCAAGCCTTCCTGATATTCACAGCACGCTTGATAAGGGTAATGGTTTGCGAGGCAGCATTAAGCTTGTTAAGGAAGGGGAAGTTGTAAACTTTTTTGTGGAACCGTATTTTCATTATTTGAATATTAAAAAATCAAAAGAAGCAACGGCAGCTGGGGTGACTTTAAGTGGTTTAAGGGAAGACCCAAATAAAACCACAGAGATTGGGACCCGGGTTGGAGTGCAGTTTTAGGCGTTTTGAATTAATATCAAAATTTATTTGATTTTTCTTTTTTCTCTCCTGTAAAAGACATATAATAACTCCGTCGTGATTATTTAACAATCCGAGGAGGTTATATGTCATTATTTTTCCCCCGTAAAATTGTTTTAACAGCAATCTTTATTTTATCCCTGCAAGCGATAGTCTTTGCTGCAGGATCCGGAGGTATACGTGTAGAAACTCCAGATGCAGGCGCATTTGGTAAAGGTTGCGCGTTTGTTGGCGAGGCCAATACCCCAGCAGCAATTTATTATAACCCTGCAGGTTTAAACCAGATTAACCAGGCAGCAGTGACGTTAGGAACATCATTAATTGTTCCATATGTTAAGTATAAGAATTTGTCTGGGAACACGACACGGCTTGAGAGGGAAAATTTTATAGTGCCTAATTTCTTTGGGGCAGTGCCAATTGTGGCCAATAAGTTTACGTTAGGTGTGGGAAGTGGGTCCTATTGGGGGTTGGGTTCCCATTGGGCAGAAGATAGTGAACTGAGGTATTTATCAACAGATTCAAGTATCAGGAATGCAGATACGATGTTAACGGCAGCTTATCAAGTGAGTGACCAGTGGTCATTTGCTATTAGTGCAGATAATGATTATTCCGTTGCGAATTTAAACAAGAAGTTTAATAACCCGTATGATGCTGTAGGTGATGGGA
>CAZHGK010000056.1:0-11731 GCA_964532095.1 uncultured Planctomycetales bacterium
TGGGACACTTGCTTTTGGGCAATGGTATTCGGCTTTAAATCAAAATCTTTCTTTAATTGGGTGCGCAACTCGCCCGCAATATTTTTCATATCATCAAAATCCCAAGCATTTTTCTGATACAGCCATTGAAAAATCTGGGTCGCACGAAATTTCTTCTCGCCAATACCCTCAAGGTATTGCTCCAATTCTTCGTAGGACAAATCCCTAATATCCTTCTTCTGACCCGTATATTCCTTAATCATAATTTAATGATCTTCGCGTCCCTGGTTCCCTGATAAATATTCTTAACATCAAAAATTAATCGGGCATTGCGCCGCACCATGCCATAATTGACCTTGGCATGGTCAACAGCCACAACGACCACGTCGTATTTCTTCACTACAGCAGGTTTTAAGCTGACTGCTTTTACTTTTAACCCGTCAATATCCAAATACGGGACCAACGGGTCATAGTAATCCACATGGCTGGCTTTCTTAAGCAGCTCAATTAATTTAATCGACGGGGATTTACGCAAGTCTTTAACATCCTTCTTGTAGGTCACCCCTAAGACCAGCACCTTTGCCTTATCTAACGGCTTAGACAGCATGTCGCCCAATCTCCGTAACGCATAATTGGGCATGTCCGCATTAATATCCGCCGACAATTTGATAAAACGGGCGTTAAACCCGTAATTTTTCGCCTTCCAATACAAGTACAGGGGATCCTCGGGGATGCAATGCCCACCGACCCCTAACCCAGGATAAAAAGGCATAAACCCAAAAGGTTTAGATTTAGCCGCTTCAATCACTTCCCACACGTCGATGCCTAACTTATGGCACATTTGGGCAATTTCATTAATCCAGGCGATGTTGACAATGCGAAAAGAATTTTCCAAAAGTTTTGTCATTTCCGCGGACTTGGCAGAAGAAACCTCGTGGACCTGGTTGATGATCTGCTGGTATAACAATGTGGTGATCTTTGTGCACGCAGGCGTTAACCCACCGACAACCTTGGGGATTTGTGTCACGTCGAATCTTGAATTGCCTGGATCGATACGCTCAGGGGAAAATGAAAGATAAAAATCCTTCCCTACTTTTAAACCGCTTTTTTCCAAGGCTGGCTTAATCAGCTCTTGCGTTGTCCCTGGATATGTCGTGCTTTCTAAAACAACCAGCATGTCCTTATGCATATGGGCGGCAATGCTGTTGACCGCGCTAATGATATAGGAAATGTCCGGCGTGTACTTGCGTTTGATGGGGGTGGGCACGCAAATGAGGACCACATCACTTTGGTTTAACAGGTCAAAATCAGTAGATACGGAAAATTTTCCTTTGCGGATCACCTGGCCAATCTGCTCATTGGTGACATCTGAAATATAACTTTTTAAATTGATGATACGCTCAACCCGACGGGCATCCTTGTCAATACCCACCACGTGGAAACCCTTACGGGCAAAGGCAACAGCCAGCGGCAGACCCACATACCCTAAACCAATCACAGCTACCCGGGCATTTTTCATCTTGATCTTTTTCTTTAATATTTCAGACAAAAGAGCTCCTTTGGTATACGCATCTAAACGGAATGGATTATTTGGTTTTAACTTCTATAAAATCACCGATGGCGCGGTACTTGGCATAGCGTTGGTCTAATAAGGTTTGGGGATCTAAGCTGGTGAGTTTTTTAAGGTGTTTTAGTAATGCGGATTTTAAGCTTGCGGCCGTCGCTGCCATGTCCCGGTGGGCACCACCTAAAGGTTCAGGGATAATGTCATCAACAATGCCGAATTTTTGTAGGTCTTCCCCATGTAATTTCAAAGCTTCTGCAGCCAAGGATGCTTTGGTGGCACTACGCCATAAAATGGAAGCACAGCCTTCCGGCGAAATGACAGAATAATACGCATGTTCTAAGATCAAGACACGGTCTGCAACCCCAATGCCTAAGGCCCCACCACTACCACCCTCACCAATAATTGTGGCAATAATGGGCGTTTTAACGCCTGCCATATCCCGCAAATTCTCGGCGATGGCCTGGGCTTGGCCGCGCTCTTCTGCGCCAATGCCTGGATAAGCCCCTGGGGTATCAATTAAACAAATCACGGGCACATTAAATTTCTCAGCAAGCCTCATTAAGCGCATGGCCTTGCGATACCCTTCTGGATGGGCACAGCCAAAATTGCGCAAAACATTTTCTTTAACGTCCCGGCCTTTTTGATGCCCCATAATCATGACCCGTTGGCCATCAATCTTGGCAAAGCCGCCAAGCAAGGCTTGATCGTCGGCAAACAAACGGTCGCCATGCAATTCTAAAAAATCTTCTGTCATTAAACGGATATAATCTAAGGTATATGGACGGTTCGGATGACGGGCAATTTGCACGCGTTGCCATGGGGTCAAGTGCGCATAAATATCATCTTTGACTTTTTCCAATTTCGATTGCAAGCGCTTAATCTCGGGTTCCAAGGTCACACGTTTAGAACCCATTTTTTTTAATTCTTCGATTTTATTTTCCAGCTCAACAATCTGTTTTTCAAAATCTAACGAAGCCATATCTGTTTAATCCGTAATGGTTATTTCTGTCCCGGCGGGAATCATATCATAAAGCTCTTCCACCTGGTCATTGGCCAAACGCACGCAACCTGCTGTTGCCTGCTGGCCAATCAAGTTAGGTTTGATGGTGCCATGAATACCGTAATGCGGATCCTCCCCAAAACCCATCCAGCGGCTACCTAATTCATTATCTGGGCTTTTAGAAGCAATGGGCTGTCCCCCTGATTTAAACCACACCGGGTCAACCAGCTTGGTGGCAATATGAAAAGTTCCGACGGGCGTTGAGTTATTTGCCCCTGTGGAAACATGGTACACCTTAATTAATTGATTGCCGGATTTAAGCACCAGTGTGTTTTGTGATTTATCAACAAACATAGAAAATGGCGCTGACCAAATTCTTAATTTTTGCCCGACACGGATCACATCGCTTTTGATATTATTGCTTTTCTTAATTAATTCCTTGGTGGTGCCGTATTGTTTGGATAATTTGCCCAAGGAATCGCCTGGCTTAACTTCGTAGCTTACTGTTTGTGGCAAGGCAGCATTCGATGCAATCAAGGCCACATTAAGTTCGCCTAACTTGCCCTGCACTTGCTCAATATTATCATAATCAGGGTAGTTGTCGACGATCTGCTGATATGCTTCTTTAGCTTTAAGGCGGTCCCCTTCTTTTTCAAATGCTGTGGCTTCCTGCACCAACTTTTCTATGGATGCAGCTGCCTCAGATGAAACATGCGATTCACCGCTATTACCTTTTTTAATTAAAAAACCTGCAACTCCACCAACACAAATGACAACGATCGCTATAATAATCCATGACTGTTTCATAAATCTTCCTCAAATATTAGTACAACACCGTTGCACAAAAAACCCCAAAAACAAAACCTGCTAAGACCTGAAAGGGCGTATGCCCCACAAGTTCTTTTAACCGTTGCTCTTCAATCTGCCCCTTCCAGTAAATATCGTCCATCATTTTATTAAGGATGGTCGCTTGCTGGCCGGTCGCCCGACGGACACCCTGGGCATCAAACATGGTAACAATAGCAAAGGTCGCAGCTAAGGCAAAAAACACGGAGTCAAACCCCTGCTGCAATCCCACGCACGTGGCCATGGCAGATGCTCCTGCGGCATGGCTGGAAGGCATTCCGCCCGTCCCAATAAACCACCGGAAATTAAACTTTTTCTCCGTAAAAACCCCATTAAGCACCTTGACTGTTTGGGCTAAAAACCAGACAGTAACCGTGACCCACAAAATATGATTGTGAACGATTGCTGGCCAAAATGTGTGGTTTAACTCGGGATGCATGAAAAGATTATTGACGGATGTATGCCTTTTTGTTAGGGTACATTATAACCTTGCAACCCCAAAAAGCAAGGAAATCCATCCCCTTGGATTAACACCATTTTCCCCTTAATTTTAATTAACTCATCATTCAAGGGGGTTTTATGTTTGCTAAAACATTCTCGTTCGGGCTTTTGGGCTTAGACGCCTATCCGGTCACTGTTGAAACATACATTGGGGATGGGTTGCCTGTATTTTATTTAGTTGGCCTGCCTGATAGTGCGGTCAAAGAAAGCCGGGAACGGGTGCGCGCTGCCATCACTAAAAGCGGCTTTGCCTTTCCAGAAGGCCGCATCACCGTCAGCCTTTCACCCTCTGATATCAAAAAGGAAGGGCCACAGTTCGATCTGGCCATTGCCTTAAGCATTTTAGCAGCCAGCGGGCAGATCGACGCCACACGTGCTTCTCGCTATGTCTTTATTGGCGAACTTTCTTTGGATGGATTGCTTCAACCCGTGGGTGGTGTATTATGCGCTGCCAGCCACCCTGCGGCTACAAACTACGACGGCATCATTGTCCCCGACGGGAATAAACTGGAAGCCAGCCTTTGTCCGAACACAAGTGTTTTTGCTGCCCGGTCTTTAAATGAAACCGTCCAATTTCTCAATGACCCTCAACTCCTAACACCTTTAAAGAAAGAACTGCCTCCTTCTTTGGCTGCTTTTCACGGCCTGGATTTTTCCGAGGTTAATGGCCAGGACGAAGTTAAACGTGGTTTGGAAATTGCTGCCGCCGGTGGGCATAATGTGCTGTTAATTGGACCTCCGGGTTGCGGCAAAACCATGCTGGCTAAACGTTTCATCGGCATCTTGCCAGACATGACCGAAACAGAATCCTTGGAGGTGACCCGCATTTATTCTACCTTGGGCTTGTTAGGCAAACCCCCTCGCTTAATGGCCCGTCGACCGTTACGCAATCCACATCACACTGCCTCGGACATTGCTTTAATTGGCGGTGGCTCCATTCCCAAGCCCGGTGAGGTGACCCTCGCCCACAATGGTGTTTTATTTTTAGATGAACTACCTGAATTTAGCCGGCATGTTTTGGAAGTGTTGCGTCAACCTTTAGAAGACCATACGGTAACAATTTCTCGGGCAGCCCGCTCGCTGCAATTTCCTGCACGTTTTTTATTATTAGCCGCAATGAACCCGTGCCCGTGTGGGTGGAGATTAAGCAACCGCAAGCCTTGTTCTTGTAGCAAAATCCAGATTGAAAATTATCTCAATAAAATCTCTGGCCCTTTATTAGACCGCATCGATATGCATTTATGCGTTCCTCCCCTTGAACACTTAAATCACGCCAATGGAGAAACCTCCGTCGCTATTAAAAAACGCGCTGATCGCGCCCGAGGCAAGCAACATGCACGCTTTAAAGGTATCGGCATTCATGCCAATAGCGCCATGGGGCCACGGCATATCAAAGAATTTTGCGCATTAGATCCCCAAGCAAAAAAATTAGTCGACGATGTGATCAGCAAACTGCATTTTTCTGCTCGGGCGAGGGATAAAATAATCAAGGTGGCGCGCACCATCGCAGATTTAGAAGATAGCGACGACATCCTTCATACACATATTGCAGAAGCGATTCAATATAGGAACTTAGATCGGAGTTGGTAAACTACCACTTGAAACAAACACCTCGACGCTGGCACTGCTTGCACATGGGCATGGCTGCCCTGCCTTGTGTTGACATCACAGAACGGGTATTTTGTGCTTGAGGGCCATTCCATATTTCTTTGACTTTGGAAACCCCTTCTTTGTAAACCGTGTAGGGTTTTAAATTGCTCCAAATAACGCCTTCACAACATTGCAAAACATCGCCATTGTAATTGACCTGCATAGCTTTCCACAACCAGTCACAGGACATATTAAGCGTTGAGGAAGGCAGCGGGGTTTCCTTATTTTCCAATCCCCCACGCGGGTTCCCTTGACGGAAGCTAAGCATTAAACCATTTTTTTTGCAAAATTCCTGGATGAGCGGAATTTGATGACGATTGTAATTATATGTAATCCAATCAATTAAGATTAAAGCATTCGATTTGACTTCCTTTTTAATGCGGGCCACCATGCGGATATTTTCTTTAAGTTTTTCTACCTGGCCATAACGGATCTGGACGCTATACACATCCTGGGTAAAACCACCCAATTGGATTTTAATAAAATCAATCCCTGCTTCTAAAATATCCCTGGCATTTTCTTCTGTAAATAATAGGCCATTGGTAGAAATCATGGTCATCACTCGCCGGCTATTGGCAAAACGAACCACCTCAGGCAATTCTTTGTACAATAAAGGCTCGCCATTGGTATATAAGACTGCGGTTAAGACATCGTCTTTGACCTGGTCGATGATATCCATGGCCATGGATGCAGGCATTTTGCCTTTAGAAATACTTCCGACGGATTCTGCCTCGGGATTGATATTATAGATGCGCCCTTTGGCATCCCGGCAAAATAAACACCCGGCATTGCATTCATTCCATAATTCCAAACTTAAGATAAACGGGGCTGTGGCAGATGTTTTCCACTGGAAGGTATAGCTTAAGGAACACATCAGCACATTAAACAACTTGCGCCATGTGACCTTGCCATTTGCCAAGACGGTAAAAAACAATCGGACTTTAAGAAAAAAGTAATTATTGTGCCGCGGAGGTTTGTTATCAATGCCCATATATGCTGCATTTTATACTACTTGCTCACAGAAGCAATAGGGCAAATTTATTTCGTAGAATCAAGAAAACTGGGCAAGCCCTTGTCCCTGCGAGGGTCATACAGCGTTTGATAGGTCACCAGTTTGCTTTGGCATTCTTTAAGGGCATCTTGCGCTTGCTTCATCTGGGATTCATTTTCCTTATAACGGGCCTGATCTGCCTTGTACTCAGCTTTAAGGCGTAGATTCTCGTCGGTGATAACAGATAATTGCTGTTCATATTTCGTAATTTCATCTGTCATCCGGCTCATCATCATGGATAAATCCTTGCCATCACGGATCAAATACCCTTCATTGCCAGGTTGGGATGATTTCATCCGTTCAAAGGTCGTAACCCTCGCTGTTAAACTATTAATTTTTTCTTTGGCTTCAGACAATTGTTGGTGCATCACATCTACATTGCCCTGGTTACCTGTAACAATTTTATTTTTATTTTCAAATTCTTGCTGATAGGCCGACATCTTGACCTTCAATTCGGTAATCTGCGCCTGGTAATCCTTGACTTGCTCACGTAAATCTTTTGTATCGTCTTTAAATTGACGTTGCTTATCGTTGGCTGTCTTGCGGGCATCTTCCAGACGAGCTTGCGCATCTTGCAAGTTAGCCCTTAAAACCCGAATTTCTTCTGTTAAAACGGCACTCTGGTTTGCCCCCTGCTGTTTGCTCGTGTCCTTGGGCGTGGCGCTTACAGACAATTTTACAATCTCTGCCTGACGATTTTTTAATTCTTCATTTAAGGCATTGATCTGGTCTTTTGCATCTGCCAAGGCTTGTTTTAATTGTTGTTTGTTATCTACATCTACCGCATTCTTAATCTTCTTATCAGAATCTGCGATTTGCTTCATCAAGCTATTGATCTGGTCTGTTTTTTGTGTGGACTGCATTTTCAAACGCGCCATCTGCTTGTCTTTTAATTCCACATCTGCATTCAGCTTTTGTATTTTCAATTTCAAGTCAGCTAATTGTTTATTCAAATTGGCAATGCTGTCTGCCTGGCCTTTAAAATCCTTGGCTGTAGCTTCACGGTCTGTTGCCAATTGGGCTAATGCCTTTCCCTTCTCCTCGACTTGTTGCGTTAACTCAACCACATCACTGCGCGAGGCTGTTAACATGGTCTTTAGATTCTCTACTTCTGCCGTCGAGACTGTATCTTTTAATCGGGATTCAGCAACGGTCAATTTTTCCTGAAAGGCAGTCAAATCTGTTTTCAATGCGGCGATTTGTCCCTCTAAATCCTTGATCTTCGATTCATAGATGGCTTTCTGGTCTGCCATTTTGCTTTGCACCATAGACAGGTTTAATGATGCTGTATTGGCTTCCTGTTCACGAACAGCATAACGGCGTTCAAGTTCGGCAAAATATTCCTTGGTCTTTTTAACAACATCTTCCTTCGCAACCAAATCTGTTTTAGCTTGTGTCAAACCAGCTTCCAACTGACTAACCCGGTCTTGCAGGGCAGCTAAATCTTTGGCTTTCTGCTCGTCGGAAGATGCTGCATTCTTAAACTTATCTTGATAACTGTTAAGCATGTCATTAAGACGTGCCAATTCTGCTTTCTTATCTTCAATATCTTTCTTTAATTGCGCCACTTCCTGGTCTTTAGCACTAATGTCTTGCTTAGAGCTAGCCAAACTATCCTTTAATTGCTGCATGTGAGACTCTTGCTCATTGACTAAGGTCTTAACACGGGACAACTCTTCCTCTTTGGCCAAAGCCTGGGCATTCGTTTGCGCAATAGCTTGTTTAGATGCTGCTGCTATTTCTTGCGCAGATTTAATTTGTTTCTTTAATTCCTCGATCTGGCCATTTACACTGGCTTCGTTATCTTGCCAATACACAATGGTTTTCTTCAATTGGTCTTGGGCATATTGTGCTTTGCGGACAAAGATTTCCCCTTTTTGCTGCAATAACCGGTTGCGCTCATTAACTAATTGCGCTTCTTGTTGGTCCAAGACCATGATTTGGGATGTCAGCGCATTACGCTCAGCCCAATCTTTTTCCTTATTCGATAATTTCTTTTGCCATTCATCAGACTGGCGCACGAGCATTTCATTTGTTTTGATCAATTCCGTCAACTGCGTATTTAAAGAATCCATTGTCTCTGTCTTAGTATTTAAAATGCGCTCTACTGATTCCAGGCGGTTTTTTAATTGGGCCAATTCATTTTCGTATCCGGATACATCCACCTGTTCCACGCTAGGCTGTGGCTCTAAAGATTGCTGCACAATTTGCAAACGAAGATCGTCGATGATTTGATGTAATGCTTTAATTTGTGTTTCATATGAATCGTTATCTTTTAGCGCATTTTCTAATTCATAGGACATCGACGCTAAATCACCCTTGAGCTTAACCATTTCTTCTATATTTGCCTGGCTCATCTTTGTTGAAGCAAATTGGGCTTTAAGATCTTTGATGGTGGCATCCCTATCGTAAATAACCGCGTCCTTATCCTTAAGAGCAGAAATTTGTTGCTGTAAACGATCATTTAATGCTGTAATTTTCTTAGTTAAATCCTCATAATTTGCACTGGTACCCGACACAGCATCAGCGAGAGATGCCACATCCGTCTTCATGGTTGTAATTTGGCCATCAAGAGTTTCAATGACATTCTTTTGTTCTTCTATCGTCGTTGCCTGCTGCTCAATGGTTTTATTTTTCTGTGCAATTTGTTCCTTCGCCTGCACTAATTGAGATTTTAATTCCATGATTTGTTTATCATTTGCCAGAATCACCGCATCATTATCTGCGATCGATGTGTCGGTTTTCTTCAATGAATTCTTTAGCTCAACAAAATCAGCCTGTGCACTTTGTAAATCTTCCGTCAATTGTTGGATTTGCTTAGCCTGGGCATCTATCGTTGCTAAATCTCTTTTGTTTTCAGGGACTGTTTGTGGGTTGGTGACCAAGACGGCCGGGGCGATCAATTCACGCGCCATAGCTTTCGGAGAATCCATGCTATTTGGCTCAATAGCAATTTCTTGCCGAGCAGACTGATTTGCTTTCTGATATAAATTGCTTAAACTTTTCAGCTGGTCCTTGGTTTTAACCAGCTCTACCTTCATGGTCGATAACTGTTCATCTTTTTGCTGCAGTAAAATCTTTTGAGCTTCTAATGCTTCCTTCTTCTGTGCTAAGAATCCGTCGACATCTTGCCAAAATTCCTTGCCAGCTTTCATTTTTTGCTGCATGACATCCCCAGAAAGGTCCATCACCTGGTTAAAACGCTTTTCCATATCTGACATTTTCTGGCGTAATGCCGTCATCTGGTCGTTTTGCTCAATCAAACGTCGATCACGATCAGTAATTTCATCACGATAACTATTTAACACTTCCTTAAGCTTCTCAAATTCTTCCCGATTGGAATAAAAACCCATCTCCGTAGGGTCTGACATTTTATCTTTTAAATTGGCAAGCATTTGTTTCTGGTCAGCCACAATCTTAATAAGCCGGGCGTTTTCTTCAATTAATACTTGGATATCGGATTCATTATTGCGGTTGGAACGGTCTAAATTCAAATTTTCTGCCTGTACCTTTTGGATATCTTGGGCCATAGCCGCCGACTTAAGCGGACGTACATACATGGCTGGGGTGGTAATTTCAGCAGCAAATAACGATGCCGGAAACTGAACAACTAAAAAAGAAGCGATGACGCGAGTAAATAATTTTCTCATGACGAAGTTCCTGAAGTTAAAGATTGGATATCTGCTTTTAAAGAATCAATTTGGCTACGCAAATCAGCCATGGTTTGTTCTTTTTGTTGTAAGAAAACTTTTAAATCTTGGTTATCGTTGCTTGAAGCCACAACAACTGGCGGGGTATCTATAACAGCAGGAAGTTCTTCTTTTTTCTTAGCTGTCCCACTTTTGGCTGGAACTTTCTTAACCACAATTTCCTTTACAGGAGCTGGCTTTCTTACCGCAACCACAACTGGCTTTGGCTCTTCCTTAATAAGCACATCGGAAAAATCAAAACCCCTCTTTGTGAGATTCATGGCATAGGCTCGGGCACCCGCATGTCTAGGGCTCACCTGAAGCACATTTCTCACAACAATCGCTGTGTCATCAAAATTACCCCGGTCATACAACATCTGCGCATGTTCAAACATGGCATTGGCTGTAATATCCCTTAAGCTTTCTTTTTGATCATCTAATTGGGCAAATGCTAAAAAGGTCCCGAAGAAAATGGTGAGCACTGCGCCTAAAGCGCCTCGAAGCATGGTTTTTAACATAGTCATAAGCCTTTGGTGTTAAAAGAGTTAAATAAATTCCTTAAAACGTAGACCTAAACCGAAGATATGGAATATGAATGAATACTTGGCAAGTATAGCACCTCGACGGGGAAGTGTCAAGCTAGCCACTATTCTCTGCGGAAAATTTAAACCCGCACGGGCAAGACCATAAAAGGTATTCCTTGATGGTAAAGCCGTTTTTGAATCGTAAACACCGTGTGGTTATGCAGCAATGTTGTCATGAACGTTTCCTGCGGGAAAACTAATTGCCCACCGAAAAATACGCAATCCTTGTATTTATCAACCACCTGTTGGGCTAAATGTTCCATTTCCAAAGCCACATCCGTACCTGTGGCAAAAAAACTATTCGAATAATACCCGTTGCTGCGCATAAAATTGACATAGCGGTTAAGCCCTTCAACTACTGATGACTTAAGCCGGCTAATTTCATCAATTCCCTTAAAATTACCTGCATCAACAACTGCCACCTGGATAAAAATATAATTCTTAAATGCGTGACCAAAATAACGGGTCACCGCCATCATGGTGTGCAAACCTAAACCATTAAACCCATTAACTAAAATTACCGCCGTCTTGCCTGTTAAATCTGGCTGCATTTCCGTCGATGGAGCTTCCTTGGATGCTTCCATGACCGTAACATCCACCAGGGTATTTAAACGGTTTAATAAAACCAAGGTGTTCTTATAATGGCGTTTGATCATCATGGCAAAAGAAACCACTACACCTGTAATCAAAAGCGTGATCCAACCGCCTTCATGGAATTTTAAAATCACAACCGCGCTTAAAATAAAGGTGGTTAACGTCAAGCCCATGCCGTTAACAAGAATTTTCTTCTTCCAGCGCCGTTCTGTTTTTCTCACTTCCCACCAATGACGCACCATCCCTGCTTGAGACAAACAAAAGGTAATA
>CAZHGK010000057.1:0-1421 GCA_964532095.1 uncultured Planctomycetales bacterium
GAACCTTCCATATACAACATCCCAATCACTTTCTCTAAAAGTTTAATGGGCCCTTGAGACTTATCATAATAATCACTCGCCCCAGGAATTAATTCTCTTTGCTTGTCTTCCGGATAAACACTGGAAATAACAATCTTTAAATTAGGATCATATTCACGAATTACCTCAAACATGGTCATCCCATTTATTTCTGGCATCTTAATATCTAAAATAACAAGGTCAACTTTATCCCGAACAAGAATGTTCGTTGCAGCAATCGCATTCTCTGCTTCCAAAATTTCAAAAAACTTCCCTTCTCTGGCCCGAAAAAGCGTTAGGTATTGTTCACGAATACGTTTCTCGTCATCCACAATCAAAATGCGTTTCTTCATAAATACCCTCCCTTCTGTTATTTAAAGTATGACACAGGGTAAATGAAGAACGGATGAATTTAGGATTAATTATAGAAGCGGAATAAACACCCGGAAGGTTGTGCCATGACCTACTTGACTTTCGACACGCACAAAACCATTATGAATTTTAACGATGGACTGAACAATACTTAAACCAAAACCATTGCCTTGCCAGGCATCACCAGTGCTATAGAACTGTTCGAATATTTTCGGAATCTCCTCCTGGGCAATACCTGCTCCAGTATCAGCGACGGAGATTATGGCATTTCCCTCTTGTTCTTGAGCAGACAAGATCACCGTTCCATTCATTGGTGTAAATTTCAAAGCATTATCTATTAAATTAAAAAACAATCTTCGTAAATGCAATGGGTCTGCATGAATGCTAATTGGGTATTGTGCAGGCTTAAATTCAACATGGATAAATTTTGAAGCTGCCAAAATCTTACTTTGATGATGAATTTCAGTCAAAAATTCATTCAAGTCTATCGTCTTAAATTTAAATAGCCCAGCCTGATAATCTAGCCGGGCAAGATATAATAAATCCTCAATGGTCCTTAACATCCTATCTGTTTCCTCAAGATTGATCTTAAGTATTTCCTGGTATTCTTTGATGCTCCTCTCGGCAAACAAACCAACCTCTGCTTCCCCTTTAATAATTGTTAAGGGGGTTTTTAATTCATGGGCAATATGGTATCCAAACTGTTCTATATGCTTAAAAGATTTCTCTAAACGTCCAATCATTTCATTAAACGCAGAAGCTAAATGGTCAATTTCCTCATACGGGTGTTGCGATTTGACCCTGGCACTTAAATCTTGATAGGTGATTGTTTTGGCGGTATTGGTGATTTCTTCCACAGGCCCTAAAATCCGACGGACCAAGATGCTGCCCACAAAACTCGTCAATATTAAGACCAATGGCACAGTCAGAAGAACGGAATTAAGCCATGTCAATACTGCTTCAGCAACAGGTTTTTGATAAACCCCGATTTGAATAATATAACGTTTCTTCTGATAGACAAATGGGTAGTT
>CAZHGK010000057.1:1431-11055 GCA_964532095.1 uncultured Planctomycetales bacterium
TTAATTAAACGAATTCTGCGATGATCATAGGATATATTCTTAAAAACAGCATAGCGTGAAGAAACTAAATTGGCATTTTGCAAATACACTGGGATTAAGCTCAACGGCATGTTCTGTGACCGGGCAAGCAAATTCCTTTCTGGAGAAAGAAAGACAATAAAATCCTCTTCCAGATTCATACCCTCTACCTGCTTCGACCAGCGACGCTCAAATCCACCTACCCACCATCGATTAATCTTCTTTCCCTGTTCCGTAATGGTCTTATCCACCGCAAACATCAGTATGCTTTTTTCTTTTCCTTTTTCACGAACATAGGTATTAATGCTCTGGCTAATATGCTGCGCTTTACTTTTTAAATCCGTGTCAATCTCGGTGTAGAGTGTTAGAAAAAGCATTAAATAAATAACGCCACTAAATATAATGAGGATAATCACTAAGATTGCGGTATATAAAATACTGATTTCAAACTGCAGAGAATTGATTTTAATTCGCGGAATTGCTAAACGCAGGATGCGATGCCAAAATCTACGACACTCCTGTTTAAAAAACACCAACAGTTGGCGCAATTTTTGGCTCATTGTTTTCATAATGCTAGGCCTTTAACATATACCCTGTCCCTCTTAACGTATGGATAACTTTCTCTTTCGAGCCATGTTCAATCTTATGACGAAGATTACGAACGTGAACATCAATCACATTGCTTAAGCTATGAAAATCTTCATTCCACACATGTTCGGAAATCATCGTACGGGTCACTACTTCATTGACATGCAACATCATATACTCGAGCAAAGCATATTCTTTACTTGTTAACTCCAACAAACGGTTATCGTAATGCACGTCATGGCTAAGCATATCCAAATGTAACTTCCCCACTTGCAGCTGATTGGTTTTTTCCTTGCTATTTCGACGTAATAAGGCATGAATACGGGCTAACAATTCACCAAATGCAAATGGCTTGGCCAAATAATCATCTGCCCCAGAATTAAGTCCAACAATCTTATCTTTGACGCCACTTCTTGCCGTTAACATCAAGATTGGGGCATTAATCTTATTTTTTCTTAATTGTTTACAAACAGAAAACCCATCTTGCTTTGGCAGGCCCACATCAAGAATGATCACATCGTAGGCATTAGTTTCAGCTAAAAACAAGCCTTCTTCTCCATCAGGTGCCACATCAACCGCAAATTGCTTTTCTGTTAATCCTCGCTTAATAAAAGCAGCAATACGGCGTTCATCTTCAACAACTAAGATTCGCATGGTAGCTCCTTAATTAAGATAATATTGTCTTATTTTAACCGCCGATATGAAACATTTCAACCTTCTTCGAAAGGTGACGTTCTTGATGCAACTGGTGACGTAATTGGGAATAGCGATCTGTGCGCTTCATCCAGCACAGACGGATAAAATCTTCAATTTCATCTTCTGATGCTTTTGCCCGTAATAAGGAACGCACATCTGTGCCTTCAAGGGCGAATAGACATGTGTATATTTTTCCGTCGGCTGATAATCTTAGACGATTACATGTGCCACAAAATGGTTGAGACACTGAAGAAATAAAGCCAAGCTCTCCTTGCCCATCTGCAAAAGCAAAACGTTGGGAAGTTTCTCCCTGTTCTGTAGCACTCAGTCGGACTAATTGATACCTAGATTGAATGTTTTCAATTAATTCCTGAGTTGGAACAACACATTTTGATTCCCAATGGTTTTGATTTCCAACATCCATGTATTCAATAAAGCGCAGAATATAACCATTAGTTCTAGAAAATTCAACCAAGTCTAGAAAATCGTCGTCATTAACACCACGCTGGATCACTGCATTAAGTTTAATTGTTTCAAAACCAACCTTACGCGCAGCGTGTAACCCATTGAATACATCTTGAATATCCCCTTTATAACCGCTTAATGTATGGAATGTTTTTGGGTTGATCGTATCTAAACTGACTGTTATTCGTCGCAGTCCGGCAAGTTTTAAATCAGCGGCATGATTGGCCAATAAGGCCCCATTGGTTGTTAAAGCCACATCTTCAATGCCACTGATCTGATTTAACTCACGGATTAAATTAGAAATATTCGGACGCAATAAAGGCTCCCCGCCGGTAATACGCAATTTCCTCACACCCAAGCGTACAAAAATCTTAGATAGCCTGATAATTTCATCAAACGAAAGCCAATCGCTTTTCTCAAGGAATTGATAAGAATCAGGAAAATGCTTATCGGGCATGCAGTACGGACAACGGAAATTACAGCGGTCGATGACGGAGATACGAAGGTCTTTGAGGGGACGATTAAATTGATCGTGAATTATCATACAAATTTTAAGCTGCTAGGTGATAAGGTTGGTCAAGCTTCTCTCAGGCCTCACACCCCCCATCCCCCACAACACACAAATTACTCTGTTGATATAGATTTAATTTTATCTATAGCACCATTCATCGTATGCCAACTTAAGGATGCACACTTAACACGAGACGGATATTGCCATATGCCAGAAAATACCGCTAACTTTTCTAAATGATTTGGTTGTGCATCAGGTTTTAATTCACCAATCACTAATTTATGAAATTCATTAAACAAAACTCGTGCTTCATTAACATTCTTGCCCTTAAGAGCCGCGGTCATCATCGACGCTGATGCTTTAGAAATGGCACAACCTTGTCCCTCAAAAGCAGCTTCCTCAATCACACCCGCAGCATTCACTTTTAAATACACCCACAAATGGTCCCCACACAAAGGATTGTACCCTTCTGCCACATGGGTTGCCCCCTCAAGTTTTTTGAAATTACGAGGATGACGATTATGTTCTAATATGGTCTGTTGATACAATTCATCACGCATGGAATATTTCCTTTGCCCGAACCAAAGACTTCACTAAAACATCCAACTCTTCTTTAGTATTATAAAAAGCTAATGAAGCCCGCGCTGTTGCTGGTATCGCAAAACGTTCCATCACCGGCTGGGTGCAATGATGCCCTGTACGAATAGCTACCCCATCTTCATCGACAATCGTGCCTAAGTCATGGGGATGAATACCGTCGACAACAAATGATAAAATGGAAGTTTTGTTCTTTGCTGTTCCAATCAAACGCACTCCTGGCACATTGGATAAAACCTTGGTGCCATATTCTAATAAATCCTTCTTATAAACAGCCATTGCCTCTAAACCTATCGACTGCACATATTCTAAAGCCCGCCCTAACCCAATCACTTGGGCAATCGCCGGAGTGCCGGCTTCAAATTTGTACGGCAAAACATTATAGGTTGTCTTGGCAAAGGTAACCGAGGCAATCATATCCCCTCCACCTTGGTAAGGTGGCATGGCCTCTAGCAGCTCTTGTTTGCCATAAAGCACCCCAACACCGGTTGGCCCAAAAATCTTATGCCCTGAAAAAACCAGGAAATCACAATCTAAAGCTTGCACATCAATGGCCGCATGAGTCACCGCTTGAGCAGCATCTACCAAGACAGGGATTTTACGACCATGCGCCTCTTTAATAATATCTTTAACTGGATTGACCGTTCCTAATGAATTCGAAACGTAAACAACAGAAACAAATCGTGTCTTAGGATTTAATAATTTAACAAATTCATCCCAAATCATCTCTCCTGCATCATTAATCGGCGCCACTTTTAGAACACAACCAATTTGTTCACATAACATCTGCCAGGGCACAATATTGGAATGGTGCTCCATATGCGAAATGACAATTTCATCCCCAGCCTTTAGAAAATGACGGCCATAACTTTGGGCCACTAAATTAATAGCATCTGTTGTGCCCCGGGTAAATATAATTTCCTGTGCACTTTTGGCATTAATGAATTTCTGGGTAATCCGACGGGAATTTTCAAAAGCCAGGGTAGCTTGTTCACTTAAGAAATGAACACCGCGATGCACATTGGATGTTTCCTTGCTATAGTGAGCACTGATCGTATCTATGACACATTGGGGCTTCAATGTTGTTGCTGCATTGTCTAAATACACCAAGGGCTTCCCATGCACATGGATATGCAGATTAGGAAAATCCCGGCGAAGTTTTTGTATATCCAGGACTGGCATACGTAACCTTCCTACAGTTTAACTTCTGGAAATGCCTTGCTTAAAAGGCCGCTTAATTTGCGACGGGTAGAATCAGATTTGATGGTATTGATAATGTCATCGATAAACCCTTTCGATAACAATTGAATGGCTGTCTGTTTCTTAATACAGCGGCTTTGCAAATAAAAGATTTCCTCTTCACTCAATTGGCCAATGGTTGCCCCATGGGTACATTTGACATCGTCTGCAAATATTTCCAATTGTGGCTTAGTATCAACACGAGCCTCTTTACCTAACAATAAATGTTTGTTTAGCTGATACCCATTGGTTTTTTGGGCAATGGAATGCACATAGATCTTCCCATTAAATATGGCCCGTGAAGCATCATTGAGCAAGCCCTTGTACAATTGGTAACTGGTACAATTCGGCTGCTGGATATCTAATAGCGTATGATTATCGACGTGCTGCTTGCCATGCAAGGCATAAAAACCATTCATGATGGTATTAACACCTTCGCCTTTAAGCAAAACACTTAAATTATTGCGCGCTAGTAATGCGCCATGTGAAAACGAAAACGAATCCAAACTGCTTCCTGCTTCTTGCCAAATGCGTGTCGTGCCAACATGGATCGATTGATGGCCTTCTGCCTGAGCTTTGCAATATTGCACCACCGCATTAGCTCCAATTTTCATATCGGTGACAGCATTGGACAAATAGGAAACAGGCTCAAAAGAGATATGACTTTCTAAAATATTCACTTGAGCAGCTTCGGCAACATTAATAAATGCTCGTGGAAAAACTAGCGTACGATCCGCCACCCCACTAGTCACATGGATAATATGCACCAATGGGTCAACAACAGCGCCTTTATCCACTTGGATAAAGACGCCGTCTAAGAAAAGCGATTGGTTCATCCAGAAAAAGAACTTGGTATCGTTGGGTGTTAACTTAACAATGGTCTCTTGAATTTCATTACCATGATGTTTGATCGCTTCATTCAATGAAGAGATGGTTAATCCCTTAGGCAAATTCTTTAAATCAGAAAGCTCCCCCCATAATACCCCGTTGACTAAAACAATGTTAATGTCTGCTTTGTCCCGGTATTGATCAAATTGCTTATCTTCAATTAATTTGTGATGATTGGCAATCTGAAACATCTTCCCCGTCACATCAGCCAACGATGTGTATTTCCATTCTTCATCCTTGACAGTTGGAAAACTCGTCGACAAAAGCTGAGAATAGCTTTTTTGGCGCAAAGCCTTAAGCCATGCTGGAGATGCTTGTTCTAGTTTGAGCTGATATTGTTCCAAGCCTTCAATATTTAAAGGCAGTTGTTCTTGTGTCATCATAATTTTTCCAATTATTTAATCAACCAATCGTACCCTTTGCTTTCCACTTGCAAAGCCAATTCCTTACCTTCAGATTTAATAATCTTCCCATTGTATAAAATATGCACAAAATCAGGCTGGATATAATTAAGCAAACGTTGATAATGGGTAATTAAAATCACCGCATTATTCTTATTGCGTAATTTATTTACCCCATCCGCGACAATTTTCATGGAATCTATATCCAAACCAGAATCAGTTTCATCCAAAACAGCCAAACGTGGATTTAAAACTGCCATTTGTAAAATTTCGTTACGCTTCTTTTCACCGCCGGAGAAATCCACATTGACCGCCCGGTCAATGGCATTCTCATTCATATGCAATAATTGCATTTTAGAACGCACATATTTATCAAAATCAATAGGGTCCATTTCCTCAGCCCCTTGATGGCGACAGATCGCATTAAATGCTGCCCTTAAAAATACTGACGTAGGAACGCCAGGGATTTCTACAGGATATTGAAATGCCAAGAAAACCCCTTCCAACGCACGTTGGTCTGGTTCCATCCCAACTAAGTCGATTTTCTTAAAATTGACATCATACTCAAGACTTCCACTGGTGACTGCATATTGCGGATGCCCGGCAATGACTTTAGATAAAGTGCTTTTGCCTGAACCATTAGGCCCCATAATGGCATGCACCTCACCTGCATTAATGGTTAAATTAATCCCTTTTAAAATTTCTTTTCCTTCAATCCCGGCGTGCAAATCTTTGATTTCTAACATTACCCAACACTCCCCTCTAGTTTCATTTCCAATAACTTTACTGCCTCAACAGAAAATTCCAAAGGCAATTCCTTAAACACATCCTTACAAAACCCATTAATGATCAGCGAAATAGCTTCTTCTAGATCCAAACCGCGTGAACGCAAGTAAAACATTTGTTCCGCATTAATCTTGGATGTAGATGCCTCATGCTCTAAAACCGCACTGTTATTTTTGACTTCAATATAGGGGAATGTATTGGCGCTGCAATTATTGCCAACTAACATGGAATCGCATTGCGAGAAATTACGCGCTCCATCTGCCGACGGCATAATCTTAACCAACCCCCGATAACTATTATGCGCAAAATCTGAAGATATACCTTTAGAAACAATGGTGCTCTTGGTATTTTTACCAATATGGATCATCTTGGTGCCTGTATCTGCCGTCATGTGATTATTCGTTAACGCCACCGAATAAAATTTTCCAACAGAATTATCCCCTTGTAAAATAACACTGGGGTATTTCCAGGTGATGGCAGAACCTGCTTCAACCTGAGTCCAGGAAACTTTTGAATTGACCCCTAAACATTTCCCACGCTTAGTCACAAAATTATAAATACCACCCTTGCCTTCTTTATCTCCGGAATACCAGTTTTGCACAGTGGAATATTTAATTTCAGCATTGTCTAAGGCGACTAATTCCACAACTGCGGCATGCAATTGATTGGTATCACGCATAGGAGCAGTGCACCCTTCCAAATAACTGACATAACTACCTTCTTCTGCCACAATTAAGGTACGCTCAAATTGTCCGGTATTTTCCGCATTGATCCGAAAATATGTGGACAATTCCAACGGGCAATGCACGCCCTTAGGAATATAACAAAACGAACCATCACTAAATACAGCAGAATTTAACGTAGCAAAGAAATTATCAGCCGCAGGGACAACAGAGCCCAGGTATTTTTGAACCAACTCAGGATGATGGGCAATTGCCTCTGACATGGAACAGAAAATAATTCCTTGCTTGGCTAACTCAGACTGATGGGTTGTCCCGACGGAAATACTGTCAAACACCGCATCCACGGCAACGCCGGTCAGACGCTTTTGTTCTGTTAACGGAATCCCTAAACGGTCAAAGGTCTTTAATAATTCTTGATCAACCTCTTCAATGCTCTTAGGATTATCCTTGTTCTTTTTGGGCGCACTGTAGTAATACAAATCTTGATAATCAATAGGGCCATATTCAAAATTGGGCCACTCGGGTTCTTTCATTTTAAGCCATAGACGAAACGCTTTTAGCCGCCATTCCAACATCCAGGCAGGCTCATTTTTCTTAGCAGAAATAAGCCTAACCGTATCCTCGGTTAAACCTTTCGGAATAGTTTCTGCTTCAATATCGCTATAAAAGCCATATTGATAATCACCAGACAGCTTATTTTCGTATATTTCTTTTTGTTTAACTTCGTCGCTCATATCTTTATCCCTTAGCTCCTATTTCAGGCATGATGGGTTTATTTCGAATTTGTTTTTCGCCCTGGTTACGCGATTGAATCAATTCCTGAATATTAATCGTCTTAAACAACGCTGAAATTTTTTCATTTAAATTAATCATCGGAGCGATCACATTGCAACTGGACGTAATGTCACAATGGGAATAATTGCCATGGAAACAATTGACGATTTGAATTGGCCCTTCAATCATCTGGGTCAATTCCACCAAGGTGACTTTTGATAAGTCTTTAAGGATTTGATACCCGCCGTGGGCCCCTTGCTCGGCACGGACAATTTCATGCTGGGCCATGATTTGCAACACCCTTGAGGTGGGGTCAAACGGTGTGTGATAGATATCACAAATTTCTTTAGCCGAAGTCAATTGGCCCGGTGACTTAAAACTCATATGCCTTAAGGATATTAAGGCGTATTCTAATTTACGATTGATCTTAAACATATCCAACCTCTATTGCGAAATCTCGACGGTAATTTCCGGATTAAATTCATCTTTTAAAATATTCTCAATGGCTTTCAGGGTCCCCATGGTTGAACTTGGGCATGACCCGCAAGCTCCCTGATAATTAACTAATAGCAATTGGCCATCATAGCTGTCAATTTGCAAATCTCCCCCATCCATTTGTAATGCCGGACGGATGGTGCGGTCTAAAATTTCGTTGATTTTAGCAATTTCCGGAGTATCTGGTGTAGCAGACACCCTTTTAACTTCTTCGACGACAAAGTTAGGGTTATGCGTGGTCGCATGGTCTAAAATAATCCTTTTGATTTGATCCTCAATCACATCCCATTCCACTCCGCCATCCTGGGTAACGGTGATGTAATTATCAAAAAAGTATACTTCTGACACATTAGGAACGGTAAATAAGGCAGCTGCCATGGGATTATGCTGGCATTGGTCTACACTTTTATAGGTTACCTTACCTTCCATCTTAACCGGTACACTCAAAACAAATTTCAAAGCATTCGGGTTTGGTGTGCTTTGAATTAATATTTTAATATCCATACGTATTCTCCTCTTATATACTTCAAATTCTGACGTATTTAAAATACCACAAAACACACCCGAAGGCAAGCATTCTACCTCGGGACAATTTTAAACCTAATCACATCAAAATTCTGCTGTGAACTAATCAGATGATATTCCTTCATCTGCCAGGATTTTGGAGTTTGGGTAAAAAACGAAGCATCCACCTTATCTAAAATCTTACCGGTAACAACAGAACGGATATTATATCCGGCCTTTAGAATAATTGGCCAACTTCCTGCAAAATCCCAGATATGGCAACGCAAAAATGACCCGCAGCCTCGACCAATCGTCGGCCAACATAAATTCACAACCGCGCAGGCATGGATCATGATATGAAAATCACGGTCATTCCAACCAAATTTCTCAAAAAACGTATCGTTGCAGAAAAATATCGACCTTGGGCTAATAATTTCATCAACAACTGTGATTTTAGTTTTTACTTCCTTGTCACTAAAGGCGTTCTGGACAAAATAAGCATCCACGCCATCACAATAAAACAATTCTCCGATTGCAGGAAAATATACCACCCCAAGCCAGGGCTTTAAATCCTTCATCACCCCTAAAGATACCCCGAATAGCGGCATTCGATTTGCATACAAACGCGTACCATCAATAGGATCTAAGGCCCAAATATATTTTTTTCGGGCTAATAATTCATTGTCTAAATATTGGCCAATTGCCCCATCTTCCTCATCAATTAAAAGATGCTGCTCATCACTTAAGACATCTGCTAACGATGCCCGGCAATCACGGGAAATTGTCCGATCAGCCTCGGTAATAATAGAATGGTCTTTTTTTAAATCTGACCCGCCATGACCCATCAAGGACATAGCAGTAGAACCCGCCTGACGGACAATTTCCATCATGCGTCCAAAATAAATCTGCCCTTCATGAATAGTTGACTCTTGACCCATGGTGTATGAATTTATTTGGCACTGGAACGAATCATCAAGAT
>CAZHGK010000058.1:0-10956 GCA_964532095.1 uncultured Planctomycetales bacterium
TCGCCACTGGTGGGTCTTGTAAAATTTCAAATTTGTATGAGCTTTTTGGGGTACGCTCGACTACCATATTACTCCTTACCCATTTACTATGGCTGGCAGGCTACCTGAGCCGTATTACTTACTGAGGTAAACTTGCCTGCCCTAAGATCAATAATGCCTTGCACAAAATACGTAAATGGGGCCTTGCACGTTTCCACATCACGCGTACTGTCCGCGTAACTCGTAATTGCCCCTAACGAATTAAACAATACCCCATTGCGGAAAACCCGATAGCCACTAACACTGACCCCCACCGGAGCCTTCCATGCCAGGGATACCTTACCCTTCTTATCCAAAGAAGCTGTTAAATTCGTCGGTGCTGCAGGTGCCTGGGCATCCACAATAAGTTTTACACCTGCCGAAGAATTAGAATTGGCAATTGTAAACGAACACGGTGTTTTTACCAATCCGCATGCACTTGTTTGCCCTGCCCATCCATTAAATACATACTTAGGATCTATCACTTGGAATGCTAATGTGATCGCTGGATTCTCAAACCCTGCTGAACATGTTCCACTATAAACAAATGCGCCTTGCGCATCTTGACTTCTCACACAATCAATTCCTGCTGGAGTACTGACAATCCGCCCTGAACCTCCAGATAAGACTACGTTGATTCTCCAAGGAATTTTTATTGTCACGATAGCACTCGGAGCTGAAACTAGACCTGCCACATCAACAGCCACCAAATAAAATCTATACGTCATACCCGGAGTCACTGTTCCATCAGCCACACTGGAATCGGTCGCATAAGCGTCGGGGTTTTGAGTATCAATTATCATTGTATAATTGTCGTTATTATCACTACGATAAACACGATACCCCCCAATCCCATTTTTACTGGTCGAAGGAGTCCAATGTAAATCAACCCGGGTATTCGCGACTGGCTGAACAGTAATATTTGTTGGTGCCGGTGGAGGCGTTGGATCTATTTTATCAAATAGAGAATTAATAACGACATCCTTAATAAAATCAAAAATGCACGGGTTAGACATCCCCACACACGTACCATCTGATTGCCACCCCTTAAATAAGGAACCTTTATTTGGAGTTGCGCTTAAAGCAAGCACATATTCGCTCGGAAGAGCAAACGAACATCCTTTACTTGCATTTGGACAATCTTCTTTCTTATCGCCATCCCCCGTGCGACTCGAATAAGACACAGTTACAGATCCCTGCCCTTCACCAACACCTTTAATCGTTAAGGTTTTAAAAGCTTTTACAACGTTTAGAATTTTCTGCGCGGTATTATTAGTTTTATCTAATTCGTCAACTTCATTATCAGGGTCTAACACGGCCTTAATGTTAAAAATACCTGCTGTCGACGCCGTCCATGGCTTTGTGCTGACAAAAGTTTGCATACCTCCAGCAGGCAACATATCTGCACCAATCGCATCCCTAGAGATTTCAAAATCCCCATTTTGATTGCCTACAAAAAAAGCAATTTTATGGGCAGGAGCAGGATCTTCCCCTACATTTTCAACTGTCGCTGTTAAGAATACTTTTTCCCCTTCTGCAGCTCTGGATTCAACCACATCTACTTCTTGAGTACCACCAAAGAAATCTGTGATGACTAAATCTATGTTCTTGGGTTTTAAGGTAGTCCATTTCAAATTAGGATAGTCTACTCCCTCTGATATTACCCAGTTCTTAACAAAATCGAATGTGGGGAAACTTTTTTGTTGTTTCATTTGGGCTGTGGTCAAAGGCGCACTACTAAACTCGCCATTAACTAAGAAATCCGGAAGATCTTCGTTGTTAAAGTAAATGCCCTCGGTGACAATATCGGTATTCTTAAATAAGCCCAGATAAGGATCTGTGTTTGAACAGAATAAAAACTGATTTGCCTGTATTGGGGTCATTTTCCCCGCAAGATAAACATTTTTAATTTCAACATTGGGCTTTGGCTGACCAACAGTATCGGCATCAAAAATCCCTGCGCCACAAAAATATCCGGTAGACTGAACATTAGCATTCACATACATATTGCTAAATTTCAACTTTTGATTTGGCAACACAGAAGAATATCCTCCAAGAGCAGCTCCAATCTCCCCTTGCATTGTGCCCCTAAAATAAGCTTGATCAATATTAAAACTTCCATAGCCTGAAACAATACTACCATCAATATCAACAACAGTGCCCATATCCCCGTAAAATGCCATCGTATAGACCCCAGTTAAAGTCACCCCTTCAATCCCTATCTTATTTAAATTCCCATCTGTGGTATGGCCAATCAAACCAGACGCGATATCTTGCTTTCTACCTTTAATTATTCCGTTTTTTAATACCACATTTGCAACCGTTGGTTTTTCGGCAAAGCCTAACAAACCTGATACGTTGCTTGTCCAAGGGTCTATCGCATCTTCTGCTATTTCAACAGAAAAATCTTCAATCCTTAAATTTCTAACTGTGGCACCAATAGATTTTGTAATAAAAGCAATATATGAATTATACTGTTCGTTATTTTTACCTAAAATATGTAAATTTCTAATCGTGTGGTTTCGCCCATCAAATTGACCTCGAAAAAAATCAGTAAAATCTACACTAAACAATGATTTAAATTGGATACCCTTACAATCGATATCATTGCCCAAGTAATAAATACCTTCTTGATCATTGATGGCCTGTAATTCCTGGCATGTTTTAATGATAATCGGAGTTTTAGCAAATACGGGGGACGCTATACAAAAACTTAAAATCAATGCTAATTTAAGTGATGTTTTCATTTTTATCTCCATAATCCTATTTTTGATTTTGCTGTAAACGGGCTTTACGTAAACGCTCCCTAGAAACTTTTTGAGCTGCCATCGCTTTTGCCAATGCATCCCGAGACGCCATCGGACGCTTTCTAAAAGCTTCTTCTCGTCTAT
Organism: uncultured Planctomycetales bacterium; assembly: GCA_964532095.1. Taxonomy (GTDB): domain Bacteria; phylum Omnitrophota; class Gorgyraeia; order Zapsychrales; family Fredricksoniimonadaceae; genus CAZHGK01. Next base: position 2,910 of record CAZHGK010000058.1, read on the forward strand.
TCTTAAAATATTCCTTTTTTTGCTCAGGCGTTAAAGATTCTACCTTAGGCCTGACAATCGCTGTGTCTGCAAAAGAAATCTGTGGATAAGAAATCCCCAAAACCAACAAGGCAAATAATAAGTACTTGTGAACGATCTTCATGATGACATTCTCCTTTAGAGTAGAAAAAGAAAACCCACCAACGACGGATTTCGCCACTGGTGGGTTCTGTAAAATTTCAAATTTATTTGAGCTTTTTGGGGTACGCTCGACTACCATGGGGTTCCTTTTCCCTTTAGGTTCGATCCTTTCCGTCCCTGGCTTTCACCAAGTTTGGCTTTATCAAACTATTTCAAGTATGCCCGACGAAACACCCTTTGTCAAGCGCGAGACCATAAAATATCATAATGAACGCTACGTCCACGGCCAGGCAATGGACGCAATAATTTCTTATCAAGCATATCCGATATTTCACGAAATGCAGTCGCCCGACTGACTTTTGTTAAACTTACATATTTACGTGTCGTCAAGCCGCCCACAAAATCTCCTGGACCCGCATCCAAAATCCGATTCAATACTTTCTTCTGACGTTCATTAAGCCCAACCTGGGCATGTTGCTGCCAAAAATCTGCCTTAAGCAATACCTTGCCCATGATTTTATCGGATTTGCCAATAGCCCGTTGATAGCAACCTAAAAACCAACAAAGCCACGCAGTCAAATCCAGACTCTTAGTCCTGGAACATTGTTCAAGAATTTTATAATAATCGTCTCTTTCTTCCATAATCTGAGAAGAAAAACTATAATACCGAACTTTGAGTTTCTCATCTTGAGCTAAAGCCATATCCGTTAAACTGCGAGCAATACGACCATTCCCATCTTCAAACGGGTGAATTGTTAAGAAATAAAAGTGGGCCAGTCCCGCCCGTAATAGGCCATCCATTTTCAAATGGGTTTCCTTCCACCATTGAAAAAATTGACTCATTTCACCTTCAACAGCTTCTCCAGGAGGCGCTTCAAAATGAATACGTTCACGGCCCATAGGTCCCGAAACAACACGCATGGGATCTTCACCCCGCCACTGAGCCACGCGTATCTTATGAAGCCCTGAATAACCTGTTGGAAAAAGAGCCCCATGCCAACCCATTAATCTTTGTTTATTAAAGGCTTTATCAAAATTTTGTGTAGCATCTAAAACAATTTCTACAATACCATCAACAGATCGGGATGATCGTCCCAAACCTACTGTGGGAAGCCCTAAATGCCGCGCAACAGAAGATCGCACCATTTGTAAATTAAGCAGCTCGCCTTCAATTTCAGAAGTCTTGATAACTTCTTCCGTTAAAATATTAACCTGCGCCTCTTCTTCAAGCTTAAATCCCAACCGTTTAACTCGGCCTAATAGGCCCCCTTGAGAAAGCCTCGCTTGCCCCAATGGAGATAAAAGAGCTTTACTATCCCAAGTAAATTGCGGCCAAGAAGGATGTTGCCAGATATATTTCATATATTTTTCCCCTAAGAGTGAAGCGATTAAACACTTTAATCGCTTCATAATATGAAGCATATAATAACGCCTAATCGCTCCAAAGGCAATTATATTTTCTTAATTTTGCTTTTTAGCTAAAATGTTTTATAATGACGCCCTTATGAAGATCGGAGCTATTGAACTTAACTACCCCCTAGCCATGGCACCTATGGAAGACGTTACCGAGCTTCCGTTTCGGGTGATTTGCAAGCGCCTGGGTGCGGATTTGCTGTATACCGAATTTACTTCCTCCGAGGGCATTATTCGGGACATTCCCCGGATTATGCATAAAATTGAAATTGCCGAGGAAGAACGCCCTGTCGGCATTCAAATTTTTGGGGGCCGGCCTGAAGCCATGGCAGGTGCAGCCCAAGCTGTTGAACGCCTAAACCCTGATTTTATCGACATTAACTGCGGCTGCTGGGTGAAAAACCACGTGGCCCGCAATGAAGGCGCTGGCCTTTTGCGCGACCTTCCCTTATTTGAATCCATTGTCAAAGCCACCGTTAAAGGCACTAAACTTCCTGTCACCGTCAAGACCCGTCTAGGCTGGGATGAAAACAGCATTGTCATTACTGACGTTGCAAAAATGATTGAACAAGCTGGAGCCAAAGCCTTAACCCTTCACTGCCGCACCCGCGCCCAAGCCCATAACGGTTTTGCCGATTGGACCTGGTTAGAAAAAATTAAGAAAGTCATCTCCATTCCTTTAATTGGTAATGGCGATGTGACAACCCCCGAAGACGCCCAGGCCATGCTGGAAACCGGCTGCGATGGCGTAATGATTGGTCGAGGAGCTATTGCTAACCCGTGGATATTCCGGGAAATTAAACATTTTCTTAAAACTGGAACGCATCTCGCTCCTCCAACCCCGGAAGAAAAAATTCAAACATGCCTTGAACATTTAAGGCTTAGCGTGGATTATAAAGAAGAACGTTACGGAGTGATGACCTTCCGGAAACATTATGCCGGGTACTTGCGAGGGTTACCAAATATCACGCCAGTGCGGGCAGATTTGATGCAGTATACGACGTTAGAGCAGGTTGAGACGAGGTTGAATCAGTATTTAAGAAATCAAGAGACATTCATTTCCTAATGATGAACACTCGGCATATTTCTTCCTCGCCAACCCCCCCATCCCCCACAACACATGCACGTCGCTCGTTTGGCGTGATGCTTTGTGGTTATAAGCTGTAGGTTGGATTAGGGGAAGCATGTGGCGGGGGCCGTTGGCATCGTCAGAAACATGCCTAAGAGTGTTCTTCGAAAGCAAACAATATGACTAAAAAATTCGACATTATCACAATCGGCTCCGGCGGTGGATCAAAAATCACCTCACCTGCAGCCAGCATGGGATATAAAGTAGCCGTCATTGAAAAAGACAAACTCGGCGGCACATGCTTAAACCGCGGCTGCATCCCATCAAAAATGCTCATCCACCCGGCTGATGTGGCCATGCATATTAAAGAAGCGAAACGCTTTGATATCCACAATGACCCTAATTTCTCCGTCGACTTTGCCAAATTAATCAACCGCATCTCGGCGACCGTCGATGGTGATTCTGACAAAATCGTGGCCAGTTACAGCAAACACCCCAACATCACCTACTACAAAGGCACCGCCCGATTCATCGAAGATAAAGTCATTGAAATCAATGGCGAACAAATAACTGCAAACAAAATTTTCATCGCCGTCGGCGCACGCCCTTCCATTCCTCATATCGCAGGACTCGAAGGCACGCCGTACATGACATCCACCGAAGCTTTGCGCCACACCAGCTTGCCTAAATCCATGGTTGTCTTAGGCGGTGGCTACATTGCCTGTGAATTAGGGTATGCCTATGCTGCCTTAGGAACAAAAACCACCTTTCTCGTCCGTTCACAATTGCTGCGTGCCGAGGATGCTGAAATTGCAACAGAATTCACCAGGGTATTTAGTCAACATCAGGATGTGAAATTAGGAACCATCCCCACCCGTGTTTCCTATAACAACAATGAATTTACTGTCGAGTACACCCAAAACAACCAGAAACACCAAATCGTCGCTGAGACTTTATTGGTTGCCACTGGAATTTCATCAAACGCAGACACCCTGGATTTGATTAATACCAACATTGAAATTAAGTCTGGAAATTTTATCCAGGTGGATGATTATTTGCAAACCAATGTCGAAGGTGTCTATGCCATGGGCGATTGCGTGGGTAATTATTTCTTCCGCCATAGCGTCAATTTTGAAGGTGAATATTTATTCGATTATATTTTTGGTGGCAAGCCTCGTGCCCCCATCCACTATCCCCCAGTGCCTCATGCGATTTTTACCTATCCGCAAGTCGCTGGTGTGGGTGCCACTGAAGAACAATTAAAAGCCGCAAACATTGATTATGTCGTCGGGGTCAATCCCTATAAAAGCTCGGCCATGGGCATGGCCTTATTATCCGACCATGGTTTCTGTAAAATCCTCATCGAACGCAAGACCCGTCGTATCCTGGGTTGCCATATCGTTGGACCAGAAGCTTCAAACATGATCCACATGGTGATCGCCTTTATGAACAAACAAGGCACATTGGATGATTTACTAAACATGATCTATATCCACCCTGCCTTGCCTGAAATTGTCCGTAATACTGCGCGAAAAGCAAAAACAGCTTTGGATAAAAATGTGATCCGGGTATAATGTCTTCATGCGAAATTCCCAAGTCGCCATTTCGATCAAACAAGTCACTAAATTCTACCAAAAATTTAAAGCCCTCGACGATGTCAGCTTTGATGTCAAACGTGGCGATTTTTTTGCCTTCCTTGGGCCTAATGGCGCGGGCAAAACAACCACCATCAATGTCCTAACCGGCTTGTCTAATTACCAAAGCGGCAATGTCCATATCTTCGGCTACGATGCCACTGAAGAATATCTACATTCCCGTCGACTGATCGGCTTGTGCGCCCAGGAATTTAACTTTGATCCGTTCTTAAGCATTTATCAACTCTTAGTATACCAAGCAGAATACTTTGGCATCACCCCGTGGGAAGCTAAACGACGCACCAATTCCCTACTGGAACGTTTTCAATTAGCCGACAAACGCAATTGCAAGCACCGCGCCCTTTCTGGTGGGATGAAAAAACGCCTGCTGTTATGCCGGGCGCTTATCCACGACCCGGAAATCCTCATCCTCGATGAGCCAACCGCTGGCTGCGATTTGGAATTAAAATTCCTCATCTGGGATTATTTAGCGCAATTAAACAAAGAAGGCAAAACCATTTTCCTCACCACCCACTATATGGAAGAAGCAGAAAAGCTGTGCAAGACCATTGGCATCATCAACCACGGGAAAATTGTCCGCATCGGCGATAAAAAGCAAATTTTGCAGGATAAATCATTAGAAGATGTGTTTTTAGAAATCACAGGTTCCGGCGATGATCCATCTAGTCACTAATCCTATTGGCGTATTGGCCTTATCCAAACGCGAAATCCACCGCTTCTTCTCGGTGGCTAACCAAACCATTTTCCCGCCGCTGGTTTCTTCTGCGCTTTTTATGTATATCTTTGGCATTGCCTTAGGCAGCAGGGTCGATTTTTCTGCCACAGGTTTAAGTTATTTACAATTCATCACCCCTGGGCTTATGGCCATGCATTTAATCTCCAGTGCTTATGAAAACACATCCTCTTCGCTATTTATTGGGCGCTGGCATAACCACATCCAGGAAATCCTCCTGTCACCTCTGTCTTACATTGAAATGGTGTTAGGTTTACTCGCCGGTGGCGTGGCCCGTGGCGTGACTGTCTGTTTTGGTGTTTGGCTAGTGTCGTTATTATTTACGCCGAGCATGATTGTCCATCCCATTGCCCTAATTTATTTTATGCTCATGATCGCTGTTATTTTTTCTTGTGCCGGCATGATGGGCGCTTTATGGGCTGAAGATTTTGGCATGTTATCAATGTGGAATATTTATGTCATTGTGCCCATGGTGTTATTAGGCGGCGTATTCCACCCCGTTTCCATGCTTCCAACTTCTTTACAATTCATTTCACATTTTAACCCCATGTATTATCTAGTATCCGGTATCCGCTACAGCATGACAGGGATAACAGACTTGCCCGTCGATGTTTGTGCTGCCATCACCTTTTCCATCGCCGGCCTTATCTTTTTAGCTACGGTCTATCTTTTTAAAATCGGCTATAAACTCAGGACATGATGTTATGTGTCATTGCGAGAAGCGTTCTTAGCGACGAAGCAATCTCTTATGGATAAATTTAACGATAATATCATCAAAGCCAAAATGAAGCGGGCTGAAGAAAAACGCGGCCTGCTTGCTGGTGGCATTCCAGCGGATATGAACAAAGCCCAAGGCACAGGGCCTATCAACCGCCATGGCATGCCTAAATTACCCGTCGGACAAAAAGAAGTGCCCAACTGGCCAGTATTAGATTTAGGGGTCCAACCAGAAATTTCTCTTGAGCAATGGACCTTAGCCATTAAAGGCAGTGTCGAAAAGCCCTTTACCTTAAACTGGCAACAATTTATGAATTTACCACAAACCACGGACGTTTCTGATTTTCATTGCGTCACGTCGTGGAGTCGGATGGACTTAACATGGGTTGGTGTGCAATTTAAAGCCTTGGCTGAACAAGCAAAACTCAAAAGCACGGCGAAATTTGTCTATATTAAAAGTTACGATGGCTATTCAACGAATCTTCGGCTGGATGAATGTTTGGATGATGATGTTCTTATTGTCCACAGCTGTGAAGGTAAGCCCTTGCCCCGCGAACACGGCGGACCTGCCCGCATGATCACCCCCCGCAAATATGCCTGGAAGGGTGCTAAATGGATTAAAGAAATTTATTTCCTGCCACAACAGCAATTGGGATTCTGGGAACTGCGTGGATATTCTAATACGGCAGAACCTTGGTATGACGATCGTTACTCTGAAGGTAGCTTTGCGTGAATTGCTAAAGCATGAACTCCGTCGGCAATTGGGCCTTTAAGCGCATCGTAAACCAGGCGATGACGGGCAACCAGGTTCTTACCGGTAAAAGCTGCAGAAACAATGGTGACGGTAAAATGCGTGCCGCCTTTTTTTGCCTGCTCGTTATGCCCCGCATGCTGGTGACTATCATCCGTCACTTGTAGAAATTGCGGAGCAAATGCCTCCTTAAGGATTTTTTCAATCTTTGCTTTCATCATGGTTTGATATTATACTATAACCCTATGAATAAAGTCACATTAGCTAATCATTTTTCCCAAACCATTTGTGTGACCTGCATCCAGAAACAGCAGAAAGAAATCCACGAATGGTTACTAAAGTACGAAAAAACAAATACCCCGCTTTACAGCTCCGTGGATATCCGCGATGCCGGTTTTAAAATTGCGGTGGTGGATACCAATTTATTCCCTGCTGGTTTTAATAATTTATGCGAACATGGCGTGGCCGATGCAACCCTCTATTTAAAAAACGCCATTGAAAAACGCATCCCAGGTGCTAAAAAAATCCTTATCGTTGCTGAAGAACATACCCGCAATACCTGGTATTTGGAAAATATCCGCATCTTGCAGGAAATCACCCAAAAGGCTGGGCTTGAGGCAACCATTGCCACCTTCTTTTTAAAAGAACCCACCTTTTGTGAACAGGCTGCCCATGCCATTGAACTTGAAACAGCAACGGGGAAGACAGTTAAAATCCATTGCTTTAAGCGCATTTTAGAAAAAATTAAATCCAAAGAATCGCGCTATGACATGATCATCATGAATAATGATTTATCCAGCGGCATTCCTGAAGCTTTGGTGGAAGCAAACATCCCGATGTTCCCCTCCATCCATGCAGGCTGGCATTCCCGCACAAAGTCCGAACATTTCCGTCATACCAATGAATTAATGAAAGAGTTTGCCTTCCTCGCTGGCGTTGACCCTTGGTTATTTTCTTGCCTCTATCGTGTGGTCGACCACGTCGATATCAATAAGGACGAAGACCAACAGCGGCTCTACGCCCAGGCAAAAGAATTATTTTCCGAAATCCAGGCTAAATATACCGAACACCAAATTGACGAAAAGCCCTTTATCTTTATCAAGGCTGATGCAGGTACCTATGGCTTGGGCGTTGTCCCCATTGAAAGCCCTGAACAAATCCTGGAATTAAACCGGCGCAAACGCAATGATTTGTCCAAAGGCAAATCATCGACGGAAACCACCCGTTTCCTGCTTCAAGAAGGAGTTCCCACAATCCATCGCATCGAAGAAAACCCGACGGAAGTATGTGTTTATCAAATTGATAATAATCTCGTCGGTGGCTTTTACCGTACCCACACGGGCAAAGGGTCCAGGGAGAACCTTAACTCTCCAGGCGGCATGAATTTCCAAAAAATGTGCCCGCATCTGGACAAATACGGCAAGGACTGCGGCATCACTCATAACTTAAATATTTTTGACATTTATCGTATCTTAGCCCGTATTGCCGGGGTTGCCGCAGGCCGAGAAATTAAAATACTGGAGAACAACGCCTCATGAACTTCCTCTTTTTAATGGACCCTTTAGAAACAGTCAACTACCACAAAGACA
>CAZHGK010000059.1:0-1994 GCA_964532095.1 uncultured Planctomycetales bacterium
GTTTGTGAAATCACATCCCAATCAATACGGTACGATTGCAAAAGGCGGTCTTTTAACGTGCGCGCTTCAAACTGCACTTGCTGGCTGGTCATTTGATGCTGGTGCATGTCTGTTTTTGTTTGAATAATTTCTTCTTCAATCCCGCGCGTCTGGCTACGCAAACTATTTAAACGCTGGGACATTTCTGATTTCTGGGCACTTAAATCATTAACACTGACGGCAACCGTCGATGATTTAACACGCAATTCTTCAATGGTATTTTGCAGGGTGATTACTTCTTCCGCTAACAAGGCCTTTTTGGCAATTAATTCCGTCGATTCCTGCTCACAGCGACTGACATCTTCCAAGTCGCGGTCAAGGTTCTGCGTATAAACGCTTAGATTCTCACTAATGCCGCGGGATTTCTCCGTCAGGGATTGCCCTTCAGTTTCCAATTGCGCCACTGCAACCGCAGCTTCTTCACGCACCTGATGGTACTGCGCAATGCTTTGATTCTTGGCATCAATATCTTCCTGACCATAGCGGATCTGGCCGCTAATGGTATTTAATTGTCCTGTCAATTGCTCTTCCTGCACCTTTAATGAGGCTAAATCAGACTCTGCCTGGGCGCATTCTAAGGTGATCATATCAAGCTCGCCAGCCAATTTCCCCGTCTGCAATTCCACATCATTCTTTTGCGCTTCTAACACAGAAAAACGTTTTTCCAAATCCTGAATATTCTTAAGCATCCCGGCAACAGCCTGATCCTGGGACGTATATTGATTCGTTAATGCTTCTCGAAGATTTTTTGCTTCTTCAATTTGACGGCCAATATCATCGATATGGCCCTGCATTTGATTTAAATCCAATTCCACAAATTTTGTTTCATAAATAATTTCATACATCACCACACCTGCCTCATTAGCAGGCAGCTGTTGAATGCTTTTAATCTTACCAATAATCCCTGTCTGGTTCTCCGTCGGAGAAATGGCGGTAATAAAACGGCCTTCCACAACCGGATCAGGAATATCCTGGTATTGCGTTTGCATCTGGGCAATAAAATCTTTTTGGGACACCAGAAAAACACGTTTGTGCTCTAGGCCATCAATCACGCCTTCTTGCTGGACTAACCTGGACTTGATTTCTGCCAAAACCACACGATTATGATTAACCTGATCCCAACCTTGTTGCAATTGTTCTTGGGTTTGGTTAATCGCTGCATTTAAGGCTTCAAAACGGGCGCTCACCTCGACGCGCTCGCCTGAGATTTTATTATTTTCTGCTTCTAAACGGGTTTTACGGGCCAAGATTTCCATGCCCTTTTTCATATTCTCCGTCAATTGATTCTTAATACGGACCTGCTGGGCATGCAAGTCAAACTGCTGGGTTTCAATTTGCTTAATCGCCCCTTTGGCTTCTTCAATAGAAGAAATTAAACTATTTAAATGCGCCCGCTTCCCCTCAATCTTGCCTTGATGTTCGCGGATCGCTGTTTGAACAATATTTAACGATTGTTGCAATTCTTCAATACGCAGCTGATGCGTTTGGCAACGAGACACAGCTGCCTGCTTATCTGCCTGTAAACGGTTATAATTATCTTCAATATTGGCTAAACGTTCTTCATTGAAGGCAACCTGGCGGGTATTTAAATCAATATCATTGTCCACGCGCATTTGTGTTGCTTTAAGCGCGCTTAATTCCTCATCCAATTCTTCCAATAAACTTTCTTCATGGCTGATGCGATTATTCCATTCCTGCATCTGGGCCATCAGTTGCGCTTCCTTAGCCTGCAAGGCACGCACCGATTCATCCAACTGGGCCATATCTGCATCAAATTTGGACATTTGACGACGAGCCATAGCCACTTCATATTGTTTGAGGATTTCAAAATCTTCTTTATATTTTTGGGCTTTTTTCGCCTGGCGCTCAATGGTGGCAATTTGACGCTTGATTTCAACCACAATATCATTAATGCGTAATAAATTATCTTCGGTTTCCTTTAATTTGCTTAAGGC
>CAZHGK010000059.1:2004-7748 GCA_964532095.1 uncultured Planctomycetales bacterium
AAGGCTTCCTTTTTCTTGGACTTGTATTTGGTGATCCCTGCGGCTTCATCAAAAATCTGGCGACGGTCATCCGGCTTGGCAGAAACAACCAAGTCCACCCGACCCTGCTGGATTAAAGAATACGCTTCAGCACCAACACCCGTACCTAAAAATAATTCCACAATATCGCGCAAACGGCAGACATTTTTGTTAATTAAATATTCACTTTCACCAGAACGGAATAAACGGCGGGTAACAATCACCTCATCCTGTTCAATAGGAAGGATTTTTGTTTCATTTGAAAAGGTCAAACTGACTTCAGCAAAACCTAACGGCGGTTTTTTATCTGTCCCGTTGAAAATAACGTCTTCCATGGAAGAACCCCGCAGCTCTTTACTGCTTTGTTCTCCCAGTACCCAACGGATAGAATCGAAAACATTGCTTTTGCCGCAACCATTGGGCCCGACAACAGCCGTAATGCCTTGCTCAAAATTAAGTACTGTTTTTTCTGCGAAAGACTTAAACCCAAAAATTTCAAGGCGTTTTAGATACATAAGAAATAATCCCAGATATTAAGATGCCATTAATGCATTAATAATTTATGTGCTTAGACGATAAAAGTCAATGAACAAATGAAAAAAATACGCTACCGGTAGTAGCTGGTAGCGAAGGAAAAGACAATCCCTAGTATTATGCCGGGTCATTTAAAAATGTCGCAACTGCCAAAATTTTACCGTATGCCAAAAGTCCCCGCACGACTAATAGCCCCCCAAACAATAAAATAATATTAATACGAACAAAAATATTGGCCTTTGACCATTGAAAAAATTGGTGCGCAGCAACCGTAAACATCATAATATCTATGGGCACTAAATAAATAAAATAACGGTCGAAGAATCCGAATTGCCAATGCTGTTCATTGACATGGGTAATCAATAGCCCAATTGCACTTGCTAAAAATAAAGCATATACCGCCAAAAATAATACCGTATCCTGCCGGGTCTGCTTTTTCTTAAACAATGCCCATAAACTGATCGCATAAACAGCTATGGTCATCATTCGTTCTGGTTGAAATGCGGCAAAAATATGTTCCCAAAAAAAGAACGCTTTAAAAGGATACGTCGGAAAAATTAAATAATAAAACACGGCGATCCCTAAAGGCGCAATCCCCACCCACCAACAATTTCTTCTAAAAAATACATTTGGCAAAAGAACAGCTGTGACAATAAAAATCTGAACCAAGCTTCCTATGCAGGTCAACGCTAAAAGCACCTGGACAATGCCCAAATTACGCAGCAGGGCAAAAGATTCCTTTTTGACATACATCAAATGATATGCCAACAGCAATTGAATGGTCGTCAATAAAAACCACAACGAATACGGCCTTGCCTCAACCCAATATTCCCAAACAAGGGGCGTAACTAACATAACCCCTAAGGCATAAAAAGCAGTTAACAGGGAGAATTGTTGGGCAAAGAAATAAAAAATCAAAACCATCCCTAAGGACATGTACACATTGGATGGAATGCGGGCCACAATTTGTGATTTCTTATCCTGAATTCTTCTTAAACCCTCGATATTCTTAACAGGCAAATGATAGGTAAAGATATCCGACACTGCTTTTTGGACAAGATAAAAAAGAGGACTTTTATTACCTTCAATGATGTGTGAAGTTACGATATCCCCATAACCAACCTGGTCAATGCTGACTTTTTGCGTATAAAACTCATCAATCCACAACACCTTGCGCTGGGACAAGAAAAATCCAGAAATGATTAAAACAATAAACAAGACGCCGGATAACCATTGGTTGATCGAATAATTAAAACGCATAGGCGGTCAGTTTTATTTCCTTATTACCTAAAGACATTAACATGTTCGCGACTTGTTTATACCCCCACTGCAAATGCCTTGCTAAATCAGGGATTGCCTGCTCTTTCGCATAGGCCGTTAATGGAAGGTACACCGCTTCGGAAGTAAATATAAATCGTAAGCTTTCCTGAGGATTTAATGCTAAGGCGCGTTGCAATATCTCGACGGCATTTTGATATTGTTTATTGGTTGCATAAACAATCGCTAAATTATAATAATTCCAAAAATACCCAGGATTATTATCAATAGCCTGCTGCAAAAGTTTTAAAGCAGTTTTTAAATCCCCCAGCTGGTAGGCGCAATAACCTAAAATTCCGTCAGCTTCCTTTAATTGCGGGTATAAGGACTTCAAATTGCGGTAATAATTTTCATAATAACGGATTTGATTTTCGTCAACAGGGGCATTTTGGATGTTTAATTTCCAAAAATAATCCATTGGATTTGGTTTTAAATATTCTAGCGCTGATTTATGAACAAAGGGCAGGAAACGGATGATATTGCTGGAGAACGTAAAGAAATAATAAACTAAACAAAAACTAACAACGATATTAATTAGAGACCAAAGAACATTTTTCACCGAATTATTCAATGGATTTACCATTAATCAACCAGGGGAACTTGAGGATCAACATCGGCATTATAATCCACTCCTGACAAACCAAAACCGAATAGCTTAAGAAAATCTTTATTATATCCTTCTACATCCCCGATTTGATGGACATTGGCATCGCTAACCATGGTCCAGTTTTTGGCTACCTCTGCCTGAACATCTTCACGCATTTCCCAATCATCCACCCGGATCCGGCCTTCCTTGTCCGTCGGTACTTCTGTTAATGGACGGCCATTATAAAGCCTTTGGGCGAAAAGTCTTTGAATCTGGTGAATGCAATCTTCATGAACATTCTTAGCCTTCATCACCTGCATTAAAAGAACAAAATACAATGGAATAAATGGAATAGCCGACGATGATTGGGTCACCAGCGCCTTATTGACTGAAACAAAAGCCCGACCACCATGCTTCCTTAAACGCTCATCTATTTTATGCGCAGTTGCTTCCAAATGATCCTTAGCTGCACCAATCGTTCCATTGCGATAAACAGCATAGGTCACTTCCGGGCCAATATAGGAATAGGCAACAGTTACAGCGCCATTCGCCAATACGCCTGCAGCTTCTAAAGCTTCAATCCATAATTCCCAATCTTCTCCGCCCATAACTTTAACCGTTTGCTTAATCTCATCTTCATTCGCAGATTCAAGGGTCACGCTTGTCAGCTGGTTCTTTTCAAAATCAATGGACTTATTGGTATAGGGTGCACCTTTGGGCTTTAAAACAGATTTATACAATTCTCCTGTTTTAGGATCAGTCCTTCGTGGTGATGCCAAGGAATAAATGACACAATCCACCTGTCCCCAATCTTTCTTAATCGCTTCAATAACTTCCTGGCGCATCTGATCACTAAAAGCATCCCCATTAAAACTACGGCTATAAAGCCCTGCCTTCTTAGAGGCGCGCTCAAAAGCAGCTGAATTATACCAGCCTGCTGTTGCAGTGCGCTTCCCATCAGATTCTTTTTCAAAGAAAACACCCATGGTCGCCGCCCCACAGCCAAAAGCAGCAGTGATGCGACTGGCTAACCCATAGCCGGTGGAAGACCCAATGACTAAAACCTTTTTGGGACCGCCGGTAATAGGGCCTTTAGATTTGATATAGTTGATTTGCTCTGCGACACTTGCGGCACATCCTGCTGGATGGGCTGTGGTGCAAATAAAGCCACGTATCTTTGGTTGAATGATCATATAGTCCGATAAAATATCACAAAGATGTTTTTTTCGCAACAATTACAATGCCAGAAGTTGTCAGCACAAATCTCTGCCGATCTTCCTCGGCATTAAATCCAATGCGCGCTCCTGGTGGAATATTAACATCTTTGTCAATAATGGCGTTTTGTATTTGCGCCCCCTCCCCAATCGTTACCCCGTCGATAATCACCGAATTTTTTACCGACGCCCCATTTTTGATCAGCACATTATTAGCAACCACCGAATGGATGACCTGGGCACTTTCAACAACACATCCTCCGGCAATCAAGGAATCCTCGATAACCCCTGGATGGATACCTGTTGTATAGGTGCGTAACGGTGGATAATGATGGTGGTGCGTACGTAACGGCCATGCCTTATCATAGATGGTCATGGCAGGATCCTTTCCCAACAAATCCATATTCGCCTGATAATATGCATCACGGGTCCCAATATCGCGCCAATAAGAAGATGTGGAACTTTCCTTGGCGAAATCATAAGCAAACACCTTGGCATGACGGTCAACCATCTGCGGGATAATATTTTTCCCAAAATCATGGTCGGATTTCGGCTGTGCCGCATCGGTATTTAATTCCCTCATGAGCGTATCTGCATTAAACAGATAAATGCCCATGGAACCAAAGATTGATTTTGGATCCGACGGTATTGTTTTCGGTGTTGTCGGCTTTTCTTGAAAACCAACAACCATATTTTTGGCATCTACCTCAACGACGCCAAAATTCACCGACTCTTCCTTAGGCATGGAAATACAAGCCACCGTCATATCCGCTTGTTTGGCTAAATGGTAATCAATGAGTTTTCGATAATCCATTTTGTACACATGGTCACCTGCCAAAATCAGGATCAATTTCGGGGCATAATCTGCAATCATGTTCAGATTTTGATAAATAGCGTCGGCAGTGCCACGATACCAGTCGGCAGAAATGCGTTGCTGGGCAGGAACCACGTCGATAAACTCACCTAATTGGTTCGAATAAATATTCCAGCCTTCCAAAATATGGCGCTGCAAAGAAAAAGATTTGTATTGGGTTAAAAGAAAAATACGACGCAGACCGGAATTGACACAATTCGAAAGCGTAAAATCCACGATCCGATAAATACCCCCAAACGGGACCGCTGGCTTTGCCCGGTCACGCGTTAAAGGATCTAATCGCTCGCCCTTACCCCCAGCTAAAATAAATGTTAAGACATCACGCATATCATCGTCCTGTTTCTTTCATTTGCTTCTGATATAACTTTATTTGCTCCTCTTCGGGGAACAACTTGCCTGCTTGAACAATATATTCTTTAGCTGCGGCTATTTTACCTGACCTTTGCAACAAGGCAATCAATTTAATATAAGCCTCAACATCATGGTCATCAAGGTTAATTGCCCTTTGATATTGCATAATTGCATTCTTCTGGTCCCCCAAGTTTTCATACGCAAGCCCTAAATGACTACGCAAACGCGCTTCATGAGGATTAACCATGGCTGCTAACCGATAGTATTCAAAAGACTTAACATAATTCTTATGTTTCTGATAAATCCTGCCCATTAATACCAAGGCCTTGTCATCTTCAGGCGCCACCTTAAGAGCTTCCTTTAATTGCGCTAAAGCCTGATTATCAAAATCTAAAGCTTCTAAAATAGCCCCTAAATCCGTTAACGGAAAAGCCGCTACTCGACGGGGACCTATCCTCATTAAATTAAGCTTTCTAACCTTCCACTTAGCCAAATCAATGGAATTACGTTCAATAATTGCTTCATTCGCCGGGACCTTCCTTAAAAAAATTACGGCATCATCATTGATATACACCATTCGCCAATCCGGCAAATTATAAATCATCCGTAATACCTTAGGAGGAATACGCTGACTTGCCCCATTTAGAAAAACACCCGTAAGATTATATTTCTTCACATCGGATTCAAAAATTTCCTTATTCCCATCCCGCCAAACCTTCTGGTATTCCTCAAAAAACTTAGGGCCATACACTTCTGTCCTGCCATCCATAAAAACCTTTATGTTCGGATATGTCCTACCCACCAAATAAGCCCCGGCATTAAAATCATTAAAGAAATTACCTTTGATATT
>CAZHGK010000059.1:7758-10731 GCA_964532095.1 uncultured Planctomycetales bacterium
GATATTTTCGCGCAATAAGAAATTAACAGCCTTATAAGGAAAATTACGTTTGGATATCCCTTCCATTTCACTCTTACGCGAATAGGTGTCGTAATCAAAATAGCCATTGGTTAATTTTTTATTGCCATGATTGATAATCCATCCAATCATGGCCAGATGCAAGACAATCACCATCAAATACTGAAAGCGCGGATGGGAAAACCGTAACGGCATAATCTCCGAGAAATCCCGACGAAGGCAATTGATGGCAAAAAAGATATACGCGGCAACTGCCAGATACACCATATTCCTTAAAACACTTAAACCAAAACATAAAAATAACACCCACAGCAAGAAATGCGTGATATTAAACTTCCGACGACAAAAAGCAAAACTTCCTGTGGCAAACAAAATCAGGCCTTTAAGCACGGTTTGCTTATCGGTAAACACATCCTCCCAGGGAATCGGCAACTGAAGTTCTGTGATTTGCTCAAAAAATACCTTTGATTCTGGCCCCATCTGCCCAATGACCAGCAATGGATACAACGCCCCACGAATACCTAAAGGATTAATCAACGATGCGAGGACCAACAGGATAAATAATCGCGCCAGTCTTCGACGACTGCATTCATCTAAGGCGCTATCGCAGGTATTAAGCCCAGGCAGACGTTTAAGCCACTCGCTCGCTAAGACAACCAGTACCATCAAAGGCCCTAGAATGGAATAGCCATGGATATTGGTCCATAAAATTTGCACGCCGGCTAAGGCATACACCCATCGAGAAATACGAGGCCGCGTTAAGGTTATAAGAAATAGGACGGTAAAAAGAATACTAAAAATATCCGGTCTGATGGTCAGCCGCGACTGGTAGACCATCAACACCGGCAACAAGAGGACAATCGACATTAAAATCCGTCGAGAATTGTATTGGAATAACAATAATAAGGCCAAGGTCAAGGTAATGATCATGGCCTGCATTAAAACCAAGCCGTCAAAACCAAAGCGGTGGTGGACTTGGTATACAATGGTTTGAAACAACCACTCGTGGTTCACCCAAGGCTTGCCAGCAATGGTGCAGGAAAAAATATCGTATTCAGGGACTTTCTTCTCGAGGCTGATCACCTGCCCCATTTTCAAATGGAGCCATAAATCATGATCTTTGATTTCAATGCGGGTATAAATAAAGACCAGACCAAAAAATGCCGCAATCAACAGATAACCAAATATACGCTGAAGATTATTCCAAAACGTTTCGCTCATAAATCCGTGTAGTGTAACGCTGCGTGCATAAGCCGCCGGGTTTGGGGCTTCTGGGGAGATTCAAAAATTTCTCTGGGTGACCCATACTCAATCACCCGTCCTGTATCCATTATGGCGATTGTATCACTAAATGAACGAACGAGCCGCAAATTATGTGAAATAAATACATAGGTTAAATTGTACTTGGCTTTAAGCCTAATTAATAAATCCATCAACTGCTTTGCCACTAAAACATCCAGTGCCGACGTAGCTTCATCTAAAATCAATACCCGTGGACTTGCCAGCAAAGCCCGGGCAATGGCAATGCGTTGGCGTTGGCCACCACTAAAGGCATGCGGTTTACGATTTAAGATGTCTTTACCTAACCCTACGCTTTCTAAAACTTCCGTAATCTTTTGTTGCTTACTGGCAAATGTTAACGATGCCTCCGCTTCCAGGGCTTCTAAAAGTATTTTCTCAATCGTCCACAAAGGATCTAAACTTTGATAAGGATCTTGGAAAACCATCTGCACACGGATATTAGGCTTACCCTGGATGATCACGCCCTCGACGGAAATTGAACCTTCATCCGGCTTAATAAAACCCATGATCATTTTTGCTAATGTGCTTTTGCCGCAGCCAGATGGGCCGATGATGCTAAGCACCTGGCCTTGGGTTAAGTTCAAGCTGACGCCATCGACGGCATGCACTTGGCCGAAGCTCTTTTTTACATTGTTGATTGTTAGTATGTTTTGCATATTTGATAAGGTTGGTCAAGATTAAGCATTAACTTTCTTTGGTATTTACTTCACCAGATTAGCAAATCTTGTCGAGTCATCATCCGTGATGCTCGCTTAGCGACAGTTGGGGTGCCATATTAAAACGACCGTTGGCCCCCACCCCCATTGCACCGATAGACGCTGCGCGTCACGGATTGGATGCCTCGCCACCCAAAAATTAATACGCGTTAACTAGTCTACGCGTATACTCGTGCTTCGGATTCGTTAATAAAATCTTAGGATCGCCTTGCTCGACAATTACCCCGTGCTCAAGCACAATGACATGATGCGCCATTTGGGCGACTAAACCTAGATCATGCGCGATTAAGACGATCGCTAAATTCATATCCCTATTTAACTGGCGCAAGACATCCATGATCTTCGCCTGGGTGATCACATCCAAATTGCTCGTCGGCTCATCTGCAATAATCAATTTCGGCTTTGCCATCAAAGCCTGGGCAATCATGGCCCGCTGGCGCAACCCTCCACTTAACTGATGAGGATAACTGTCCCAAATCCGTCGAGCTTCCACAATTTCTACCTGACGCAATAAATCTAACCCTCGCTGGCGCGCTTGCTGCAAACTTGCCTGATGATGGGCCTTATAGGTTTCGCTCAATTGCTGGCCTATGGTCAACAGCGGATTAAATGCCGACATCGGTTCCTGAAAAACAAAACCAATGTCGCCACCACGCATTTGCCTTAAACGGTGTTGATCAAATTTAAGGATATCTTCACCTTCAAACAATATCTTGCCCTCAACAATACGCATCGCAGAAGGCAATAATTGTAAGATCGATAAACCAATGGTGGTTTTGCCACTGCCTGAACCACCGACGATGGCCGTAATTTGGCCAGCGGCAACGTTAAGGCTAACATCATTGACGATGTTTGTTTCGTTAACATTGACTGTTAGATGATCAATCTTTAATAACACTGTATTCCTACCTATGCTTATTTGATGGGGTGGGTCAAG
>CAZHGK010000060.1:0-10690 GCA_964532095.1 uncultured Planctomycetales bacterium
AATTTTAATTTATGAAGCCCTAGGATTTAAACCACCTAAGTTTGCGCACTTGCCATTGATCCTGGACCCTGAAGGCGGACGCATGTCCAAGAGAGCTGGAGCCACAGCAGTGACGGAATACCGCCGGATGGGTTTTTTGCCCCAAGCGATTGTTAATTATTTGATGCTCCTAGGATGGTCGCCGGGCAATAATCAGGAAAAAGTGCAGATGGATGTAGCGCTTAAGAATTTCTCAATTAAGAAAATCAATAAGGCAGGGGCTGCCTTTTCCATGGATAAGCTTAGCTGGCTTAATGGGCAATACATCAAAGAAATGCCGGATGAACAGTTAGCCGTGGCAGTAACTCCCTTCCTTCTAGAAGCTGGAGTGGATGTTGCCGCCATTGCTGGCAAACCCCTAGAAAACATTGTACACTTATATAAAACTAGAATGTCGACGCTCAAAGACATTGTTGATTGGACAAAATTTTTATTTAGCCCCCAACCCGTGTTTGATGAAGGGGTCAAGGAACAGCACTTATCTAAAGATTTATCTAAAGAATTTGGATTATTGGCCCAAGGGTTAAAATCTTTGACAATCTATGATTTAAAAACAACGGAGCAGGTTTTTAGGGATACGGTTAGTCAATTAGGGATTGAATCAGGGACCTTAGTCCATCCAGTTCGGGTGGCATTGACGGGAAAAGCGGTAGGGCCAGGCTTGTTTGACTCGATGATTTTATTAGGCCAGGAAAAAACAGTGGCACGATTAAAAGAGTTTGTTAAAAAATAAAAGGATGAATATGAAAAAAATTTATTCGATCGCTTTTGTCCTGCTTGCCTTAACCACATTAAACGGATGCGAAGCTTTAAAATCTACGCTTAGCGGGCCATTCATTGGGATGGAAAAAGATATTAATAACGCCAATGCTGCGGTGAGCAAGGCTGTATGTTCAGGAGATTCTTGCGAAAAAAAAGGAAGCATTGCGGCTATTGATGAGTGGATGAAGAAGAATTTGTGGTAAGAGGTTTCCCTGATGCGCATTACCCACCTTGCGCTAACCCTGTTCTAGAAAAATATTGTGGTAGGGTTACGCGGCAAGGCAGCATTCTTCCTGGAGGTAATTCTGATATTTAATTAAATTGCCGTGCACTAATTCTATTTTAGAAAAAATATTGTGGAAGAATTACGTGGCAAGGCAATATTCCCTCTGGAGGTAACTCTGAATATTTTAAGGTAAATATTGCCTTGTCGTCTAATGGTAGGACATGAGATTCTGGATCTCAGTATCTAGGTTCGAGTCCTAGCGAGGCAATTAAAACATCGGCACAGTTTTACTACTAAAACGTTACCGTAGACCTAACCCCACCAAACACCTTTTTTTCCTGATTTCCAATCGCAGGATCTTTTAAATCACCCATAGGCACGTTGTAACCAATGTTTGGTGTTATTGTAAAGCTTTTGGTTAAGGGGATGACCAATCCAGCCGTCGGCGTAAAGTGCCAACCTGTTCCGCTTAACCATTGCCCATCAACATAACCGAGCGTAGCTCCTAAAGCTAAAGCAATGTTATATTGCTTATCCAAAGTGAAGGTATGGGACAATCCCAGGGAATAGTAATTTCCACTACCGTCGGTATTTAAATCTTTCCCATCTTCATAATCATGATAAAAAGAGAGTGTGGGTGAAAGAAATTCTGCCATGGCGATGGAAACAAAGAATTCTTTGGAAGATGTTTTATATTCAGGAAAATCGTACCAGGTGTGTCCACCGGTAATCGTGTACTTCTCATCAAATGTATAGCTATAGGACGCGTAAAAGTCACTTTCATCAGAAGGAAGGCTATCATTATTTTCCATATCAAAATTGCTCCAATAGCCGAAGGTGAACCCCTTGGCGCTAATACTGATGCCCGGCTCAAGAACAGAATCACGATCCAGGTATTGCCCACGCCAGACATAGCGGCTGTAATAATCCAAGGTGACGCTGCCGGAAGGGGCAATGTCGTATTCTTTAAATAGGTCGCCGAGCAAGGTTTTTGGCTCTTCACTTTCACCAGCTGCTTGCACGGGTGTTGGGGCAGGGATGGCATCTGCGGGTGCAACAGATACCGATGCTGCGGCTGTTTCAGGATTGTTAGCGGCTGGTGCGGATTCAGATCCCTGAAACTCCAAATCGTCGAGTATTTGATTAACAACCGATCGATCTGCAGCCAAGGTAGGAGAGCTGATTAGTAAAAGCCCGCCCACACACCCAGCCCAGATGAACAATGATTTCATAAACTGACACATACGCCCTCCTAAGTTATGCGATTCCTTAAATAAAAAAGCCCACGACATCTTTGCTCTAGCAGTGAAAGAGATCGTGGGCGACAATGCCCAATGGATAAATCTTGCAGAAACACCAGTGCTCCCGAAAGACCTTTTAAATATAACATGAAATTCTTCGTCGTGCAAAAAATTATTAACGAAAATTAATATTTACTTCATCTTCCCTTCATGTTTAAGAAGCTATGATGTCATCTATGGATAACACACAAGCACTCACTAAAAACATATTTACCGGAGACAAAAAACATCTGATCCATTTTCTTGTCCCCTATGAGAAAAAGCTGATCGATGGCTTATTGCCGCTGGTGCCACTGCAATTAGGAACAGCGCAACTGACACTTATGACCATTCTTTGGTCCATTGGGGTTATTGCAACAGGTTATCTGGCGCAAAAGAATATCCAGTGGTTGTGGGGATTTAGTGCCTGCATATTGGCCCAATACGTAAGTGATATGCTCGACGGGGCCGTAGGCAGGATGCGCAACACCGGGCTGATTAAATGGGGATTTTATATGGACCATTTCTTAGATTATGTGTTTCTATCCTCCATCATTATAGGGTATTCATTTTTACTTCCTGCCTCGTATGGGTTTTGGACCCTTGCCTGCCTGGCGTGCAGTGCGGGTTTTATGATGCATGTGTTAATGGATTTTTCTATTACCGGAAATTTTAAAATAAGCTGCAATTATTTTGGTGTATCAGAGGCACGTTTGACGCTGGTTATTTTTAATACAATATTGATATTTGCTGGACAGGCAATCCTGGTAAATATTTTCCCATTTTTTGTTGTGGCAACATTCGCTGCTCTTGTTATCACCGTCTATGCATGCCAAAAGGTGTACAGGCATATAGATGCCATACATCAGTCTAAGGAAGAATCAAAGGCGCACAGCTTAAACCAACACGTTCAGTATCAACTAAGTCCTCGAACAAAAGGTAGGCAGGTTTTTCTACCGGCAGGAAGCGTAGCTAATAAGTAATTGTGAAACAAGGAGGTTTCTATGTATAATGCCCCCAAGACAACAGAAGTAAAACCAAAATGGGTGTAGCAGGATGACGAATAAACCAGAGAAAGAAAAATAAAAATGGCCACAGCAGCTAAAATCCTGGCGTTTGCCGGGAGCACCCGGACAGGATCTTTTAATAAAAAATTGATTAAAGTGGCCACTGATGCTGCTCAAAAAGCAGGGGCCCAAGTCACCCTTATTGATTTAAAGGATTTGGCCATGCCCCTTTACGACGGGGATTTAGAAAATAAAGAAGGGCTACCTGCCAATGCGCTTAAATTTAAAGAGTTGCTGCTAGCGCACGATGGATTGCTTATTTCAGCGCCGGAATATAACGGTAATATTTCCGCAGTTTTAAAAAACGCCTTTGATTGGGCGTCACGCTCCTTGCCTAATGAAGCTCCCTTTGCCTGCTTTTTAGGTAAAACTGCAGCTATCATGAGCGCCTCTCCTGGGGCGCTTGGGGGCTTGCGAGGATTAGTCCATGTGCGCGCCTTATTAGGAGATATCCGCATACTCGTTATTCCGGAACAAGTGGCCATTTCCAAAGCTGACCAAGCTTTTGACGACGAGGGAAAACTTAAAGATCCCAAGCAGCAACAATCCATCGAAGCCTTGGCAAACAAACTGGTAACGACGGTAACAGCCCTTAAGAAATAATCCTGCTTGAAAACAAATGTTTTTTAGACTACATTTGTTGATGTGATAAAACGACATAAACGTTCTAAACCAACTTCAGCAATTCCCCAACAAAAACTAGCAAAGACATACTATCCTTTTCTCGACGGATTTAGAGGGCTGGCCATTCTAATGGTGCTCGCCCATCATGCCCGTCAGGGATTTGACCTGGACCACTGGCTTGTCAACAACCCTTCGGTCTTAAACTGGATATATTTAAGTGTAAGAAAAACTTTTGGCATTGATCTGACAAATTTCTATTTAGGTATGCAAGAAGTCATCCACAAGGCCAAGGGAATATTAGGGGTTGAAATATTTTTGGTGATCAGCGGGTTTTTAATCACCGCCATTGTCTTAAGAAGCCATGTGACCAAAGAGTTTATTGGCCGTTTTTATCAGAGACGCTTTCTAAAAATATACCCCTGTTATTTGATCCTCGTTTTATTTACCCTGTGGTTTTTTGCTGGCAATAAACATATCCCGGTTGCTGAGACTATGCCCAGCCTGCTTTTGATGCAAAATTATGTGGCCCCCAACACTTTTTTAGCCCACACCTGGACGTTGGTTATTCTCGAGCAATTTTATTTTTTCTGTCCGTTAATTATTTTTGCCGTGTATTCCCTGGTTACCTTGCCACAACAGCGTCGGAACATATTAATATTCTTGTGCGCGCTGGCCATGGCCATCGGGCCAATTGTGCGTTGGTATTATTTAACCAGCGGACAAACATTTTTTAACTGGCCATTTCAGGCGGCAACGCCGTATTGGACAACGTTTTATCACGTGGATTCAATTGCGTTTGGGTGTTTGTTAGCGTTACTAGAGCCCTACTGGTCGCAATGGAAAAAAAGCTTAGCATGGGGGATAGGATTATGGCTCATCGGGGCAGTGTCCTATTTTTATTTATTTTTTGTTTGGGACTGGAGCTATTACTGGGGCAATAAATTCTTTTATGTCCTAGGGTATTTGTCGACGGGAGCGTTAATTTTGGCCGCACATCACGGAGTATCGGTTTTAACGCGATTTAAATTCTTCCAATGGATGGGACGCAATTCATATGGCATTTACCTGTGGCACTACATTGTTTTGCTGTTTTGGCAGGATGGGCTTGAGATTGTGGCCCCAACAATCCTGGTTCTGGGGTATTTGATAACCACAACAGCCATTGGGGTTTTAAGTACAAAAACGCTGGAACGTTATTTCTTAAGATTAAGGGAACAATTGGCTCCTTCCATAGGAAAAAAAGCTTGTCAGTCTTAAATGGATTGTGGTACCATTGAGATAAGTTCATATTTTCTTCAAGGAGGATTACCATGAGAATCCCAAAAACCCCTGCCAAACCTAGAGTTAGAAAATCTGTAGCCAAGGCCATCCAGGAAGAAACGCCTCAACAAAGTCTTTCCCAAGAGCTTCAAGATGCGATCCGGGTTAAGGCCTATGAGCTCTATTTAGAGCGAAATGGTGCCGAAGGCAGCCCAGAGCAAGACTGGCTTACGGCCCAGAAGATCATTTTATCGCAAAAAGCTTAAAGCCTTAAAAAACTCGCCGGAAAATTGGTGAAATTATTAAAAAATGATGTATAATTAAGATATATGCATCCATTTTTCCGTCGATTCGGCGTGAGAGTAACCTTTGCGATCATTTGCTCAATGCTGGCAGTGGTCGTTTTAAGCGTTCTTTTTGTTTATCAAATGGCGCTACAATCCCAGTTTGAAAGCATCCGCACCA
Organism: uncultured Planctomycetales bacterium; assembly: GCA_964532095.1. Taxonomy (GTDB): domain Bacteria; phylum Omnitrophota; class Gorgyraeia; order Zapsychrales; family Fredricksoniimonadaceae; genus CAZHGK01. The sequence continues at coordinate 5,724 of CAZHGK010000060.1, forward strand.
ATCTCAAATCCATTGCTAAAACAGCAACACAAGTTATTAACGCAGAATATGTTAGTCAAATTCCTTTAACCCCAGAAGGGATCAATACCCAGGCATATGCCTTTGTGTCTGATCAATTACGGCGTATTAAGGCAGGCAATGAGCAGATTGAAGATATTTATATTTTAACAAAAACAGATAGCACAAATATTTGGAAATTCGTTGTTGACCCTGATGTTGCCTGGCGTGGGGTGCAGTCAAGTCCCGGTAAAACATATGATGCTGGCCGTTTTAAGCAATTGCTCAATGCTTTTGACATGCCTACAGCTGATCATAGGATTGAGGTGGACGAATGGGGCAAAACTGTTTCAGGCTATGCCCCTATTCGAGATGCCATCGGGAGGCCAATAGCAGTTTTAGGTGTAGACATGAATGCCGATCAAATTTATGCCATGCAGCACCAGGTTTGGGTTATGGCCATGATTGTTTTTGGCGCAGGGATTCTAATGGCCATCATTATTGGAGCCTTGATTTCCAATCGCGTGGTCGGGCCTGTGAACGATTTAATTGCCGGTACCCGCTACATTGCCGAAGGCCATTTGCATTATCAGACAGCGGTCCGCGGGCACGATGAGATCAGCGAACTGGCAGCCTCATTTAACAACATGGCCCAAAGCCTGGAAGATTCCCGACGACAACTGGTCAATTATTTCTACGACACGGTTAAATCCCTGGTTTTAATCCTGGAAATCAGGGATCACTACACTCTGGGGCACTCAGAATCTGTGGCGAATTATTCAGAGAAAATTGCCAAGCGCATGGGCATTAACGGCAAGACCCTGGACTTATTTAAAAGAGTGGTTTTATTGCATGATATTGGAAAAATTGGCGTGCGCGACAGCGTGCTTTTAAAACCTGACCGTCTAGATGAGCAAGAGTGGGAAGTTATTAAGCTCCATCCGGTGATGGGTGAACAAATCCTTAAGCCCATTTTAAATGACCCGGTGATGTTAGCCATTATTCGCAATCACCATGAACGCCAGGACGGCAAGGGCTATCCCGATGGCCTAACAAAGGATCAAATTCCTTTGCTTGTCGCCATTGTTACCGTTGCAGACAGTTATGATGCCATGACATCGACCCGTGCTTACCGACGGGCCATGAGCAAGGAACAAGCCATTGAACAGTTAAAGCAGCATAGCGGCACGCAATTTCACCCAGATGTGGTGGATGCCTTTTTACAGGTTCTTGAGGAAGATAAAAACGAGAGGCCTAATCCTAACGGCGGTGTTTAAGGTATTCCATGATGGCGGGAATTATTGAAAGAATGATAATCCCCAAAATGACCAAAGAAAAGTTTTTGGCAACAAAGGGAAGATTTCCAAAGAAATAGCCTGCCACTAATCCAATCGACACCCAAATAATCCCTCCGGCAATATTATAAAGAGCAAATTTTTTATAAGGCATGTGTCCAACCCCGGCGAGAAACGGGGCAAAGGTGCGGATGATGGGGATAAAGCGGGCCAAGACAATGGCCTTGTTTCCATGTTTCTCAAAAAAGGCTTCGGTTTTCTTTAAGTATTCCGGTTTTAAGAATCGGATGCGCTCGTGATTAAATATTTTAGGAGCCAAGAAACGGCCAAAGGCATAATTGACGGCATCGCCTGTGATGGCAGCCAAGGCCAACAGAAACCACAGGGATTTTAAATCCAGGGAACCATTGGCGGCAAATGCCCCGAGGACAAATAATAAAGAATCACCAGGCAAAAAGGGCAAAAACACCAGGCCTGTTTCACAGAAGACGATCATAAATAAAATTAAATAGGTCAGCGACCCGAATTGGTCGACGATGACAGCAATGTGGTGGTCAAGGTGAACAAAGAAATCAATAATCAAACGCAGATCCATAAGTCTTATTTATAAGCGTAATCACCATAATCCACAAATAATATTTGGAAAATATTTTTTGAGGTATAATAACCTCTTGTTTAAGAAGAGCCGCACAAAGGATTATTAATGACAGGGAGGAAGCAATGAAGAACGTATTAATGGTCATATTGTCAGCAGCATTATTGTTTGGGCCTGTGTGCTGGGCCCAAGAAACAGCAAATATAGAAAAGACAGAAGAAACTGCCCAGGTGTTAAAGCCACAGCAACGCAAGGTTGTTCGTGCTAAACAAAAAGCCCAGCGTCTTGCGTGGGCAAAGAATCATCCCCAAAAGATTAAGGCGATGAAAAAACATCGCCATCAAAAGCGGGCTAAGAATGCAAAAAGTAAGGGAAAAGCCAAGAGTGAGGAGGCCAAATGAACAGCACAAAAATTCTATTAGCCGTATTCCTATTGTGTTCGACGACAGCCTTTGCTGCCATCCAAACCAAGACGGTTGAATATAAAGAAGGCGAAACAGTTTTAGAAGGATACTTAGCCTACGATGATGCGTTAACAGGCAAGCTCCCCGGGGTTTTGGTGGTGCATGAATGGAAAGGCCTTAATGAATATGCCAAAAGCCGTGCCGTGCAATTGGCCCAATTGGGGTATGTGGCCTTTGCTGCAGATATTTATGGCAAGGGAGTTCGTCCGCAAACCATTGAAGAGGCCGGGGCAACCGCTGGAATATATAAAGGGGACCGCGAATTGCTTCGTCGACGGGCTTTAGCAGGTTTAAAAGAATTGCAGGCACAGCCTAATGTGGACACAGGCAGTCTTGCAGCCATTGGGTATTGTTTTGGTGGAACAACGGTGTTGGAATCGGCCCGTGCTAATGCCGATGTAAAAGGCATTGTCTCCTTTCATGGGGGATTATCCGCAGGCAATGCCACAACTGCCCAAAATCCAAAGGCAAAGATTTTGGTTTTGCACGGAGGGGACGATCCTTTTGTTCCGCCAGCGGAAGTTGAAGGTTTTAAAAAAGAAATGGCTGGTGCCGGGGCTGATGTGCAATTCGTGGCTTATCCAGGTACTGTGCACGGTTTTACCAATCCTGCCAATACGGGCGAGATCAAAGGGGCATTATACAATGCTGATGCAGATCAAAAGTCGTGGGCAGCTATGCAGGAATTCTTTAAAAATATTTTCGCACCCATCCTTACTTCGTAGCCTGGGCCTTAATTTGCTCGTCGATAAAATTTAGCGCTTGTTGTGCCTGCAGGTCGTTGGGATCATATTGGTAAACGATCTGCAGGTACTGGCGCGACGTGTTTAAGTCCCCCATCCGGTAGTACAATTCTCCCAAAGATCGATAAGAAAAAATAAAATTATGGTCAAGCTCAATGGCTTTTTTAAAGGAGCTTTCCGCTTCCTTTAAATGGCCAGTGTCCCGCAATGTTCCGCCGAGATTATGATAGGCCACGGGATTTTTAGGGTCCATATCAATGGCTTTTTGATACCACACCAGGGCTTTATCGTGGATGCCACGGTCGGCATATTCCATCCCCAGATTATTGATGACCCGATAACTTGGCGCGTACACGACGAGCTTTTCATAAAAACCAATGGCTGTTTTCCAGTCGGTGTTGCGGCGCACATTGATGCTAATAAAGATAATTAAGACAATGGCCAGAATTTTTGCCAAGCTTTGTTTTTGGGCAGGGCTTGGTGCGTACGTTAAGGCCAAGGAGCACATCAGGGCAATAATGCCGACGATGGGAAAGTACAGGAAATGTTCATACAATACAGCATTGATGGGAACTAAGACATTTGACGCTGGAGCGATGGCAATAAAAAACCAGCCTGTTAAAAAAGTGATCCAGGGGCGTTTCTTCCAGTTGCGGATCATTAGCCAGAGCAATACTGCGACGATAAATCCTCCCCAGAGCACATCCCATTCAAAAAGGGATTTGGCAAAAGGCAACTGCCGCTCCACACGTAATTCGTAAGGCATAAAGGTAAAGCCGGCATATTGTGTCATGGCCTTAAAGAACGTAAGTAGGCGAATGCCAATATTGGTAGAAAATTCATTCGATTCTTTGTAAAAGTTAAAGCTATTGGCAAAATTCAAGCTAGTGGCGCGCAGATAAATATAAACCAAAGCAGCAAGAAAAAGAGGCCAAACAGCGACGAGAACACGACGCAGGCGAGTGGGCACGGATTTACTTGTGTTAAACATAAAAAAATCCATCCAGGGTAAAAGTCCACAGAGGATAAAGCCGGTCTCTTTCGACATAACTGCCAAAGGAAAACACAGGAGGCTGGCGATATAATTAAAAGAAAAATAACGAGGCTTAGGATCTTGACGAAAGCGCACATAAAACAACAAGCTGCTTAATACCCAGATGCTGGCTAAAGAATCCCCGAGGCTGTTGACGTAAACAACGGCTTCATTATGGGTTGGATGGGCAATAAAGAGCAGGGCAATGGCAATAGCCAGGGTGCGCTGATTAAACAAGCGCAGGAATAAAAAATATAAAAGAACGCCAACGCCGATGTGGGCTGCGGTGCTAACAATATGCCAGCCGTACACCCAGTCTTTCCAGAGATGCCATTCTATCGAAAACACGGTCAAAAGCACAGGGCGCCAGTAATTACTAACCAGATATCCGCCAGCGACGAGGTTTTGGGTGAAAAATTGCGGGAAGAAATGCCATTCTTTAATAAAGCGGTTCTTGAGGATAAAATCATCATCGTCCCAGAACATTTCGTTGCCGAGGCTGTTCGCATAAGCAAGGATGCCGACTAAGATGATAAGAAGAACAGGCAGCCAGCGATTAATATTCTTTAGTTTTAAGGTCATAAAAATTTTATTTAACTATAAATATTGCTCAGTGTTGCTTCGTCTAATTGATGAGGCGGATCAAGATTCTTTCAGGCTTTGCATGTAAACATTGTCCGTCATTGTTACGCCTCACGACGTATTTTTGCCGTTTACTTCAGTTTACAGCTTGGGTGTGAGCAAATATATCAGCCAAGAACGCTCCAATAAAGCGGGTCGCTACGCCCAAGACTGTAAGCCTTCGTAAACTTTTGGCAAAAAACGTCTGATTGTTCGGCT
>CAZHGK010000061.1:0-10663 GCA_964532095.1 uncultured Planctomycetales bacterium
GATAAGACCTTAAACGTCTTAGATGAGACATTAATTCCGTCGAAGGTGAGCTATATTCCTGTTAAAGATGTTAAGGGGGCAGTCACGGTTATTCGTACAATGAAAACGCGGGCCTTTGGTCAGTTTTTAGTTGTGCTTAACGCCTTTGCCTTAGATATGATGATTACATCTTCGAAAACAAAGATTGATGTGCGTCATATCCAGGATATTGCGAACGCTTTAAATAATTCCCGACCTACATTTCCTTTTTCTGAGGTGACAGGAATTATTGTGGGGGCAGCCCAAGGTGCTGCACAAAAAGGTGGGGATGTTCGACAAGCTGTTTTAAAAATAGTTGAAGGTTTTTCTCACGGCATTCGCCAGCGTCGTTTGAAACGTGTTGAAGAATTAAGCCGCGAGTTAAAGCATGGGGATGTCATCTTAACGCATTGCAATGTCAGTGGAGAATTAGCAATGGCTGCAGCCATGGCCAAGTCCCAAGGCAGATTGGTGCGTGTGTTTGCGACGGAAACGCGTCCTTATTTGCAGGGAGCTAAGTTGACTGTTTGGGAATTACAACAAGCGGGTATTCCGGTAACCCTGGTTGCTGATAACACGGTTGGTTCATTGATGGCAGATGGCCAGGTCAATAAAGTGGTGATTGGTTCTGATCGTTCTGCTGCGAATGGGGATATTGCCAATAAAATTGGCAGCTATCAAATTGCAGTATTAGCGAAAGAATTTAATATTCCTGTGGTTGCTTTAACCCAGCCTTCAAAAGGGGTTGCCCGTGGCCAGGATATGCCGATTGAACAGCGTTCAGGCCAAGAAGTCACCGTGTATGAACGTAAGCAGTTATTTCCCGTCGGGGTGGAAGGGTTCTACCCGGGGTTTGATGTGGTGCCTCATTCTTTGATAACGAAAGCGATCGCCATCCATGCCGGACTTTAAACCTAAATCTGTTATTTTATGCCACGGAGTTTTAACCGAAGGGGCCTTAGCAAAGATTAAAGCTAAAGGGGACCATTTGGTTTTATGTGAAGGTCGTCCCACATTACGGGCAGCCACGCATAATAGCCGTTATTTCTTAAGCCGTAAGATCAAGCCTATTGTGATCACCGATAATATGGCTGGATATTTCTTTTATAAAGGTTTAGTGAAAGAAGTATTATTGGCCTGCCAATACGTCGATAAAACAGGGGCATTGTGTGATATGGGGGCTTTGATTTTAGCGGTTTTGGCAAAAACGCATAAGGTTCCGTTACGCCTTTTAGACGGGGAACATAAAAAACATTTTCTTGGTAATCCAACAGATCTTTTAACTTTAAAAGGTTTACCTGTAGCACCAAGAGATACGCACGCGTATTCACCTTTAGTGGAATGGGTTCCCGCAAAATATCTCAAATAAATTTATGAAAAACGATATCATTGCCATTGGTAAATTACTGTGGGATAAGAATCTGGCAACAGGTTTTAACGGCAATATCAGTATCCGTGTGGATTCTGATACCATATTAATTACCGCCACTAAAACCTGCCTTGGATATTTAAAAGAAAAAGATATCTTAACGTATAAGTTATCGACGGATGAGGTGTTAGGTTCGGGAAAGCCTTCAACAGAAACATTGATGCATACGTCGGTGTATAAGCAATTTCCAGATATTACTTCAATTGTGCATACACATCCCACATATACCAATGGTTTCTTTTTAGCGAACGACACCTTTGATCCTAAAACCTTTGAAGCTAAGTTTTACTTAGGGCAGGTGGAAGCTATTGCTCAAACAACACCGTCGGTTACTCACGTCTTACCTTTAATAGATGCTTTTAAGAAAAATAATATTGTGGTGTTAAAAAATCATGGTGTCGTGGCCATTGGTCAGGATTTATTTGAAAGCTTTGTGTTGATTCAAGAATTAGAAGAACAGGTCAAAATGGATTTAGTCCGAGTGCACTACCAACGGACGCCAACCAGGGGACATAGCGAAGCTTTGTCCCCAAGCACATTGCCAAGCGACGCAGGGTTGAATGTGAAAGCATCCCAGGGAAACCACCCAACGAATGAAAAGAAATACAAACTCTTCTCGAAAGAACAAATCGATGAAATCGTCAAGATTGTTAATAGCGACGCTCAAATGCAAGAATTAGGTTCCAAGACAGCTATGAATATGTCCTTGGCTGTTATTTTAGATGAAACACAACAAGCGCATCGCTTTACATTTGAGAATGGCAAGATTGTGCAAGCAGCTGAAGATACCAATGCTGAATTTGTAATTAATGCACCTGAAACAATTTGGCGTGCGGTATTTAATCGTCAGATCGATCCGTTTGTGGCAACCACACAAAAGAAGATGACATTAAAGGGTGATTTTGCGCGCATCTCCAAATGGTATGCGCCATGTAGCAGAATATTTCAATTATGGACCCAAGCCCCGGTGGAATAATAATGACGGTAAATACACAAGTCCAACAATTTGATTTATTCCTCGAAGGCAAGATCAAGCCGTCGTTATCCGGCAAGTATTTTGATTGCATCAATCCTTCGAATGGCGAAGTGTTTGCGCGCGTATCAGATGCCCAGGATATTGATATGGAAATGGCTATTCAGGCTGCGCGTTTAGCCTTTGACCATGGTCGCTGGTCAGGTATGGCGATTGCCGAGCGAGGAGCGTTTTTAACAAAAATAGGGCAGGCGATCCGTGAGCATGCCAAAGAATTAGCAGACTTAGAATCCGCTTGTACTGGAAAAACAATTAAGCATGCCACATTCATTGATGTCCCGACGGCAGCAGAGACATTTGAATATTTTGGCCAATTGCAGCAATTGCCCAGCCAGCAGGTTGAGGTTTTATCACCGCAATTATGTATGGTTGAACGTGAGCCTGTGGGTGTTGTGGGTGCTAATATTCCTTGGAATTATCCGTTAATTACTGCAGCATGGAAAATAGCGCCTATTTTAATTACCGGAAATACGGCGATCTTGAGGCCTTCATCTGTTTCGTGTGCATCGGTCATGGCGTTAGCTAAAATTATTGCAGAGGTTGGCTTGCCTAAAGGCGTTGTCAATATTATTTCTTCCTCGACGGTGCAAACTGGTCAGTATATGGCATCGTCTTCATTTGTAGATATGTTGTCATTTACAGGTTCAACACAAACTGGCCAGCAGGTGATGGAATTGGCCGCTAAGAATGTGAAGAAACTGGTATTAGAATTAGGTGGCAAATCTCCCAATATTGTTTTTGCGGATTGTGATATGGATGCAGCTGTGGGAGGAAGTTTGTCTGCTATTTTTATGAATCAAGGCCAGATGTGTACTGCAGGTTCACGGCTTTTAGTGGAAGATAAAATTTATAAGGAATTTACCGAGAAATTAGTGGCTCGTGCGAAAAATCTGAAAATTGGCCCTGCTGATAGTTTTGAAACTGAATTTGGTCCTTTAGTCAGTATCGCTCATCGTGATAGTGTTTTAAGGTTTATTGAAATGGGAATTAAAGAAGGGGCTAAATTAGCCTGTGGCGGGAAAATCCCAGCTGGTCTTAATCCGCGAGGGGCATATTTAGAGCCAACTATTTTTGTGGATGCCCGCAATGACATGATGATTGCCAAAGAAGAAGCGTTTGGCCCTGTATTATGTGTTATTCCTTTTACATCGACGGAACAGGCCATTCATATTGCTAATGATTCCAAATACGGGTTAGCAGCGATGATCTGGAGCCGTGATTTGCAAAAAGCAAATAAGGTGGCGCGTCGTTTGCGTTGTGGCACGGTGTGGATTAATACCTATGGATCATTTCCCAACGAAACCCCTTTTGGAGGCTATAAACAAAGTGGGTTTGGTCGGGAATTGGGAAAAGAAGGTTTATTAGAATATACCCAGATTAAACATGTTGCAGTTGATCAAACTCCAGGTGGCAAATCGTTGGTCACCTCATGGTTCTGACTGAATAGGTTGCATAAAATTTTTATTTATTTAGCAACACAAGTGATAAAAATAAGTAAGAGTTATAAAAAGACCTCTCGCTGTTAGCTCGAGGTTAATTTCGTCCCGTTATGATGCGGGACTCATTAAGGAGAAAATATGAAGAAAGTTCTTTTTTTAACACCACCATTAAAAGCTTGGGATTCCCATGGTTTTCACCGTGCAGCGAATCAAATGCATGCACAGGTCGCTGCCTATGTTCGTTCTAAGGGGATAGCCACTGTTGAAGCTTTAGATTGCCGGGCATTGGATATGGATTGGGATGCGATGCTTAAGAAAATTGGCGAAAGCAAACCTGACATCGTCTTCGTCGGTGATCAATTGTTTTCGACGCTTGGTGCTGCTGTTATCTGGTATTTCAATGAAGCCTTGCGTATGATCAAAGAAAAATATCCCCAAACAATCACTGTTGCGAGTGGTTTATGGTATTCCGCTGATTACGACCGTCAAATGAGACTTAATCCTTATATCGATTATATTTTAATCGGTGAAGGGGAGTTGACCTTGGAAGATTTGCTTAATAATTTAGAAAGCAAATCCAAGGATATGCGCGAAATTCCCGGTTTAGTTTCTCGTCGAGATAAAAGCACAATTGTGGTAGGGCCTCATCGTGGTTTAATCCCTGATTTAAATAAATTGCCGATGCCAGCGTATGATTTATTCCCGATGGATAAATATGTTGGGCATACCTATTGGAAGCCTTTTGCGGAATTGATGACTTCCCGCGGCTGTCCAGGCAAATGCCATTTCTGTTATGAATGGGCGTTATATGATAGCCGCAGTGCTACTCAAGATTTTACTTCTTGGCGCGGGCTTTCTGGTAAACGCATTGTTGATGAATTGGATATTTTGGAAAAGCAATACGGAGTTGTCACTGTTGTTATGCAAGATGACGCCTTTAACAGCGATACCAAGGCCATGATTGAATTCTGTGAAGAAAAAATTAAGCGCGGCAATAAAATCGGTTGGGTGTGTTTAGGTCGTGCCGACCAGTGGATTGCCCAACAGGATATTTTGCCTTTGATGCGTAAGGCTGGTCTTTTTATGGCTCTCACCGGGGTTGAGGTGGAAGATGATAAAACCTTAAGCAAAACTGGTAAAGGTGTGACGGTTGATCAAATTAAGAAAACCATCCAATTATTACGTGCTCAAAATATTGGGACCGTGGGAACTGTGCTGATTGGTCTGAAAGATGATACCGAAGAAAAGATCAAGCTACGTTTGCAAACCGCAGATGAAATTGATCCTGATGTATTCGCTCTTGATTATTTAACCCCTGTGCCTAATTCACCTGACTGGCGTTATGGGATTCAAAAGGGTTGGTTTAACCCGGAAACAATCAATCTTAAAGATTGGGATTTCCAGCATCCTGTCATCCCAACAGATCATCTTTCTATAGAAGATGTTGGCCGTTTAGGCGCCTGGTGTATGCGTGAATATTATTCCAAGCCGGAACGGATCTATCGCATTATGGAAAGCGATTATGATATGCGCGTGAAATTATGTGTTAAAGATTTCATGAATAATATCTCCAAATGGGAAGCTAATTCTAAAGTTGAAAAGTCTGGAGTGTAATAATGGTCACAATTCAAACAACGATGCCTTGGGAAAAAATAGCCAGGGGTAAATACGATCGAATGCTGGAATTGATTCCGATTTTTCATCGCGGTATTGCCAAGGAAGTAGTCAATAAGAAAGCTGAACAGAATGCTCAAGGCCGAGGAGCCAAAGAAGTGGGTGAGGCTGATATTGTAAAGGCTTTTATTAGTGAAGTGCCCAAAGCCTTCTATAGTTTGATGGTTCGGATTATGGATGAGGTTGGTTTCGATTATAAGAAATATCAATAATATGAATATTGCTGTCATAGGTGCAGGTGCTATTGGTTGTGTCGTCGCTGCTTATTTACATAAGGCAGGGGTTAATGTTGTCTTGATTGGTAAGGGTGATCAAGTCGATGTGATTAATCGAGATGGCCTAACCATTAGCGGTGTGCGTGGCAAAGAAACCTTTCGGATTCAGGCAATGACAGCTTTAGATAAAGATTATGATCTGGTTATCTTTGCAGTTAAAACACAGGATGTGGAACGCTCATTTTATCCGAATAGCGAACATTTGGAATCTGGTCTTATATTAACCAGTCAAAATGGGGTGCAGGCAGATAATTTGCTCTCCAGCCATTTTGAACGTGACCGGCAATTAAGCAGTATTGTGATGTTTGGTGCCACATATGTTAGTCCAGGGCAGATCACATTTAATTTTGAAGGCGATTGGATTATTGGTCGTCCATTTACGCCGCTGGATCCAAAAGCTCATGCCGTTGCAGAGGTTTTATCAAAGGCATTTAAAGTTACCCCTGTCGTCGATATTATGGGGATGAAATATTTAAAGCTTTTCGTGAATTTTAATAATTGCATCCCTGCTTTGATTGGCAAGAGCATGCAGGAAACTTTTGCGGATATGGATTTATGTCGCCTGAGTATTCTATTGCTCAAAGAAGGTTTGCATATTATTGACCAAGCCAAGATTGAGTTGGTGTCCATGCCCGATTTTCCTAAAGAGAAAATTTTAGGATTAGCAGCCATGCCCATTGAACAATCTGTAGGGATTATTAATAAAACACTGACAGGTCTAAGCAAAGAACCATTGTATGGTTCCATTTTGCAAAGCATTATGCGTGGCAAAACCAGTGAGATAGATTTTATTAATGGCGAAGTGGTGCATATTGCCAAACATTTAAATTTATCTGCAGTGCTCAACGAACGCATTGTGGATATGGTGCATGAGGTCGAACGCACCGGAAAATATTTTTCAAAAGAAGATGTGAAAAAGGCTTTTGATTTGATGACGACAAAAGTTTAGCCAACCAGGGGACATTGGTTCCCTTGGCGCTTTGTAGCGCCAATTGAAGCATTGTCCCCAAGCAGGTGGCCAAGCAAGAGAGGAATGAATATGAAAGCAACCCAGGGCTCAGAACTTAACGCAATCAAAACAGCTGATTCTCTAGGATTTAAACGTACATCTTGGATTCCAGAATATTGGAATGATACCCAAATTGAAATTTTTAAGGGTATTGATGAGCATTGGGATTTATTGATTAATAAAAAGGTGGATGAATTTATTAAATATATTCATCCGGATATGATTGGCTTTGGCCATGAAAGTCCAGTGCCTGTGGATTATGGTTGGTTATTAAAATGGGTGGGCTTTTGGACCAAGAGCACCAATATCGCGATTGCGGAATTACGTCCGACACAAATCAAATTGCATGGCGATATCGCCATTGTTCAGTATTTGATTTTTACGGTTGAAGTCAATTCTGAAGGCGGCAAACGTGTGATCCGTCGGTACACAATGACATGGAAGAAAACCAATCAACCAGGTTTTCCGGCATGGCAGGTGATTGGTAGTCATAATAATTTGATGGATGAAACCGTATAAGAATTAAAGGACGGTTCCGTGAGGCGAAGCCGAACGAAACGCTTAAGCATTAAGGAAAATATATGAAAAAAAGAAGAGTAGTTATTACTGGTGTTGGTATCGTTGCTCCTAATGGGATTGGTAATGACGCCTGTTTTTCTGCCATGATCAAAGGTGTATCTGCCATCCGTCGGGTGACCGAATTTGATGTGTCGATCTTTAATACAAAAATCGCAGCGCAGGTTTCTGATTTTGATCCAATTGCTCTAGGTCTTTCTTTTGAAGAAGCAATCCGCATGGATCGTTATGTGCAATTTGCCATGGTGTCTGCCCGTATGGCTTTAGAAGATTCCCATTTAAATTTAAAGAATGTGAATCGTGAACGTATGGGTGTTTCCTTAGCAAATGCGATTTGCGGTACAAAATATATGGAAGAAGAGTTTGCGCTTGTGACCAATAGTGGCTCAGGTCCAATTAATCCAGCTATTGTCCGTCCAGATTTGTATGATGCGGCAATGTTTAATACTCCGTCGAGTGAGATTTCAGCTAAATATGGTTTACAAGGCGTGTGCAATACTATTTCCACAGGTTGTACAGCGGGAACTGATTCTGTGGGTTTTGCTTTTGAAACCATTGCTGACGGGGATGCAGATATTATGATTTGTGGTGCTTCTGAAGCGCCTATCACGCCAATTACATTCGGGGCATTTGATACTGTGAATGTTTTGTCTGTTCATAATGATGAACCTCAAAAAGCTAGCCGTCCATTCGATAATAAACGCAATGGCTTTGTTATTTCGGAAGGGGCAGGTGTTTTAATCTGTGAAGAATTAGAACATGCCTTAAAACGTGGAGCCCGTATTTATTGTGAAGTGTCAGGTTTTGGGACCACCTGCAATGCCTATCACATGACGGATTTGCCGCCGGAAGGTGATGCCATGGCGGACAGTATTACCTTAGCAATGGATGATGCGGGAATCAAATCAGAAGATATTGATTACATCAGCGCACATGGTTCATCGACCCGTCAGAATGATGTGTTTGAAACAAGTGCCTACAAAATGGCTTTGGGAAAACATGTTTATAATATTCCTATCTCATCTGTGAAATCCATGATTGGTCATCCTTTAGCAGGTGCTAATGGAATTGAATTGGCGCTAAGTTCCATGATGTTTGAACGCAATATCTTGCCACCGACGATCAATCAGGAGGAAAAAGATCCTCAGTGCGATTTGAATTATATTCCTAATAAAGCCATGGAGAAGAAAGTGAATTGTATCTTAAAGACGTCTAGCGGATTTAGCGGCATTCATTCTGCTATGGTTTTACAAAGGTATACGAATTAAAACTAACGTTAGCCAACCAAAAAACAGGGAATATTGGTGCTTCAAAGGTATAAGGGGTAGGTTATGAATATTAAAAATAAAATCATTCTTGGTGTTTTTATTTTTCTAAGCATTTGTTCTTCAAATTGTTTTGCTAAATTTTCCCAGGATATTGTCGAAGGCAAGACCGTGGTTAAATTTAGTTCTGGGGATTTGGTTTTGCCCGGTGAGATTTTCGACCACCCTGTTGAATTAGACATTATCGACAAGGCCTTAACAGACCGTTCTTCGCCTGTCCATGCCTTGCAAGCCATGTATTCCTCTAATAAGGTAGGGGATCCACAATGGATAATGGAAGGTTTTGTGGAAAATGAACGGGAGATGATGAGGGGTTTGGTCACAGATCCTCAAATTCTTAAGAAAAACACTGATTATTTTGCCTTAACTACTCAAATGAATGTTGTCGGTTACGTGGATTATGGTGAGTATAAGATTTATTTTCTCCAACAGGTTTTTAAAGAAGCTTCTCATGTGTTGCCAGTGACGCTAATTAATGTAAATGGCGAATGGCTACGCACCAATGCGTTAAAAGCAGATAAAACATTCGATGTGATTTTTTCATCGCTTTCATAAAAGAGGAAAAATGGAAAAGATAGCTATCACAGGATTTGGTGTCATATCTCCGTCAGGGATTGATAAGAAAACATTTTGGTCGAATGTGGTGCATGGCCGTAGCATGGTCGAGAAAATCGAACGTTTTGATGCGTCTTTATATCCATCAAGAATTGCTGGGCATGTTAAAGAATTGGAAGCGTACAGCAATGTGTCTTCCCGATTACTCAAGAAGATCGATTTATTTTCGCACATGGCCTTGGTTGCGTCTGAAATGGCATTAAATGATGCGAAGATTAATCTTTCAGAAGAAGATTTAAAGCGCGTCGGTATTTTTATGGGCAATGCCTTAGGTGGCTGGTTGTATGCGGAAACAGAATTGCGCGATATGTATTTAGAAGGGCGTGAAGGGGTTAGTCCTTTTATGGCCTCTGCCTGGTTTCCTGCGGCGCCTCAAGGTCAGATCTCAATTAATTATGGGATAAAGGGTTTTAGTAAGACCATCGTCGCTGATCGTGCGTCTTCCTTGATGGCGATTGGTTATGCGGCACGCACCATTGGCCGTGGTAAATGTGATTTTATTTTAGCAGGTGGTATGGAAGCGCCGGTAACTCCATATGCATTGCTATGCTGTAATACTTCAGGAGTGTTAACTAAGAATAATGATCATCCACAAACAGCGTATCGTCCGTTTGATAAAAATCGTGACGGTCTAGCAATTGCAGAGGGCGCTGGGGTATTAACGTTAGAACCCCAATCACGCGTTACTAAACGTAAGGCTCATGTGTATGCCTATATCATTGGTTATGGAACAACCACCGATGCTGTTGATCGTATTGATCCCAGTGATAATGGTAAACAATTGGCTCGGGCTATTCAAATCGCTCTAGATGACGCAGGTCTTAAACCACAAGATATTGATTATATCTGTGCCGATGCTGCTGGAACTCAGTTAGGTGATATTACTGAAACCAAGGCGATTAAATTGGCTTTTGGTGAATATGCGAAGAAGGTTGCGATATCTGCACCTAAATCTATTTTTGGTAATATGTTGGGAGCGTCTGGGGCGTTGGATGTGATCACAACCATTCTAGCCATGGAACATAGTATGATTCCACCGACGATTAATTATGAAACGCCAGATCCGCAATGCGATTTAAATTATGTGCCGAATAAAGCGCAAGCTAAAAATATTAAGAATGCCATGATCATTAATCGTGGTCGTGGCGGTATTAACTGTGTTTTGATTCTTCAAAGAAATAATTAAGAAAAGAATCAAAACATCCCGAGCGAAGCGAGGGATCTAATGTTAGACCTCTCGCTGTTAGCTCGAGGTTAATTTCGTCCCGCT
>CAZHGK010000062.1:0-10603 GCA_964532095.1 uncultured Planctomycetales bacterium
GGTGGCATCCACCTTGGCAAGGTGGCATTCTACCAACTGAATTACCGCTGCGTCGCTCACTTCTCAAATATCTCTGCCAGGGTTCGCTCCCCATTAGGGAAACCAATGGTTTCCCTTCTGGTGCTCGTCCCTTTGGGACTCGCGGTCACACCCTTCCTTCCAAATCTATCTGCTAACCTTAAGGAGAAAAGATTTTTCTCCTTAACAACCTCTTTTCACGTCCTCACCCTTTGGGCTCGTCCGTTCACTCACTGCTCAAATATTTCTAGAGAACTTAATGGGCGGGAGAGGATGTCTATCCCCTTTCAAGTCCCGCACATACTAGCAAACTAAAAAATCATGGGCGGGAGAGGACTTGGTGCCTTCGTTGTGCTTCGCACAACTTCGGTCATCCCCCCGCTCTATAAACTCCTCCTATTCGTCGGAGTTTATAATCAGAGCTCCTTCAAGTCCCAACAATACACAACTATCAAAAAACTAATGGGCGGGAGAGGACTTGGCGCCTTCCGTTCGCCTTCGGCTCACTTCAGGTCGGCCATCCGCCCTATAAACTGCTCTTATTCATCGCAGTTTATAAACAGGGCTCCTTTCAAGTCCCGCACATACTAGCAAACTAAAAATCATGGGCGGGAGAGGACTTGAACCTCCACGAGTCTCCCCACATGCTCCTAAGGCATGCGCGTCTACCAATTCCGCCACCCGCCCTCAAACCACAAAAGAGGGGGAAAAAGTGACCGACCCGCGACTCGAACGCGGTACCCCTACATTAAAAGTGTAGTGCTCTACCAGGGTGAGCTAGTCGGTCCTAAACTTCTCTTAATTCTTTGCTCTTACGCTCTAGCAAAGCATCAATCTCTTTAATAAAACGATCGGTCATCTTCTGCACTTCTTCTTCAGACTTAAACTTATCATCTTCGCTCACATGACCTTCACCGACCATCTTTTTAATCTTTTCATTCGCATCCCGACGGACACTGCGCAACGTCACACGTCCACGCTCAGCCATATCTTTAACCATTTTAATAAATTCTTCCCGACGTTCCGTCGATAACGGCGGAAATGCCAGGCGGATCATCTTGCCATCATCAGATGGTGTAATCCCTAATTTAGAATTTAAAATAGCAGTTGAAATTTCTTTGAGGACTGTCGCATCCCAAGGTTGAATCAAAATCTGACGAGGATCCGGTGAAGAAACCGCCGCTAATTGCTTAATTGGGGTTGAAGTCCCATAATAATCAATATGCATGTCTTCAATCAAGGATGGTTGGGCACGGCCAGTACGGACTTCCGAAAATTCGCGCATCAATGTTTCCATTGATTTCTTCATCTTCCCATCTGTTTCCTTAAGAATGTCTTTTGCTGTCATAAAAAATTCCTGTTTTAAACTTCTTAACGCACAATGGTGCCGATTTTTTCACCAAAAATAGCGCGTTTAATATTTCCTTTTTGCAGCAAATTAAAAACAATAATGGGCAAGCTATTATCCATACACATGGAAATAGCAGTTGCATCCATCACCTTCAAATTCTTCTTTAACACGTCAATAAACTTTACTTCTGAAAACTTCTTGGCATTCTTATCTTTAACAGGATCGGCAGAATAAACACCGTCGACCTTGGTCGCCTTCATAATCACATCACAATTGATTTCCGTGGCGCGAAGAGCTGCCGCAGTATCGGTCGTAAAGTATGGATTACCTGTCCCTGCCACAAAAATAACCACCCGGCGTTTTTCTAAGTGGCGCATGGCCCGACGTAAAATATACGGTTCTGCTATCGCGTGCATCTGGATTGCAGTCATGACACGCGTTTGAATACCAACCTGCTCAAGGGCATTTTGTAACGCCAGACCGTTCATGACGGTTGCAAGCATTCCCATATAATCTGCCACAGAACGATCTAGACCAAAACGTTTTGATTCTACCTGGCCACGGAAAATATTCCCGCCACCCACAACCAAGGCCATTTCAACCCCTGCCTCATGCACTTCTTTAATTTCCTGGGCCAAGGATGCGCACATTTCCGCATCAATCCCATGACTCATGCGGCCCAATAAAGCTTCACCGCTTAACTTGAGTAACACACGCTTAAAAACAGGTTTTTTATTTGAACCAGGCATTACTCTCCTATTTTCAGACGGGTAAAACGGCTAATCATAATATTTTCGCCGATTTTTGCTATCAATTCATTCAAATAATCTTGAATTGTCTTGCTCGCATCTTTTACAAATGGCTGGCTTAACAAGCAATTTGCTTTCACAAAACCTTCCGCATCTGGTTCTTTTGCCAACACATCTGCTGGAACATCTTCACGCTTGATGTATTTAGGAGCGAGTGCGGCAATGTGCATGGCCACATCTTTGGTAAACTTGATGAAGTCTTCGCTACGACCGACGAAATCAGTTTCGCAGTTAACTTCAACTAATACACCAATTTTATTTCCGTTGTGGATATAGCTTTCGATACGGCCTTCATTAGCCACACGGTCAGATTTTTTTGCAGCCATTTCCAAGCCGCGCTTGCGCAAAATTGCTTTTGCTTTTTCAAAATCACCTTTGGCCTCATCGAGGGCTTTTTTGCAATCGATAACACCACAGGATGTCTGCTCACGTAATTGTTTGATATGATCAACGGTTGCTACCATAATATTCCTCTTATCTATTCTAAAGTTATTGTAGCAATCTTACGCAGGTTGGGAAGCTTCTTCTTTCACCTGGGCTTGTTGCTGGACTTTTTTACCTGCTAAATATTCTTTGCGACCTTCAATCACACTGCCAACTAATAACCCGACGATAAATTTCACGGATTCAACAGCATCATCATTACCAGGAATTGGGTAGGTGATCAAATCAGGATCAGAATTTGTATCAATAACCCCAACCACTGGGATATGCAAACGTGTTGCTTCTGCAACAGCGATTTCTTCTTTTTTGGTATCGATCACAACTAAGGCATCAGGTAAACCAACCATGTCACGGATACCGCCTAAATCACGCAGTAAACGTTCTTTTTCTTTCATCAACAAGGACGTTTCTTTTTTAGTTAAACGGTTGATGACGCCGGTGGTTTCCATGCGTTCAATTTCAATTAATTTTTTGAGAGATTTACGGACTGTTTCGATGTTTGTCATAAGCCCACCCATCCAACGGCTTCTGACATAATACATTTCGCAGCGTTTTGCTTCTGCTTCAATAACATCTTGGGCTTGTTTTTTGGTGCCGACAAAAAGGATTTTGCCGCCTTTTGCTGCCACATCACGGATGAAATCACGAGCGGCGTTTAAACGCTCAACTGTTTTTTCCAAATCGATGATGTAAATTCCACCGCGTTCGCCAAAAATGAATCTCTTCATTTTGGGGTTCCAACGACGGCTTTGGTGCCCGAAGTGAACACCTGCTTCTAACAACTTTTTAACTAATTCGTTTGCCATGCTAATTACTCCTTCTCGCTGATTCGCCGGTAGTGCACAACTTTAAGCAGGTCAGGGCGAATCGTTTTTAGGGTTAGGGCTAAGTACCGGCCTGATCCTCATGCCCCCGGTAAACGCCTTTAAATTGAAGTGGTATTATATCCTATGATTTTATGATTGCAACAGAAAAATAAAAACGCCGCTTGTCATTCCCGCATGTTTTAAGCGGGAATCCAAAACACTGGATCCCCGACAAAAGCATTCGGGGATGACGCCATGTTACCGCGGTACAAAATCGGTTTTAGGCGTAATGCTCAAAATCGTTTCGGCAATCAAATCCGCGCAATGCACTAAATCTTCCAGCGAACATGTTTCCACCATGGTGTGCATATAGCGATTAGGCACGCTCACTAATGCTGTTGCTACACCCTGACGGGTCAATTGCATGGCACTGGTATCTGTCCCATCAGGACGACCTACCGATGAAAATTGATACGGGATCTTTTTCTTTTTAGCCACATCGATAAGAAGCTTACCTAAGCCCCGATTGATGGCTGGGCCTGTATGCAATACCGGCCCCTTCCCTAAACTAACTTCACCCACGATACGTTTATCAATGCCCGGAGTATCAGAAGCAAAACCAACATCCACAGCAATACCGACTTGCGGATCAATGCCATAGGCACTTGTTTTTGCCCCACGTAAACCCACTTCTTCTTGCACGGTGGATACACCATACACGCCGACATCCTTACGTAATTTCTTTTTGCTTAAAATTTTAATAACTTCAGACACCACAAATGCACCTGTCTTGTCATCACAACCTTTGCTGGAAAAAATTTCATTACGCAATTCCACATAATTAGGCATGTAAGAAATTGCATCCCCTAATTGCACCACCTTTAAAGCATCTTCACGATCTTTGGCACCAATATCAACCCACAAATCTTTGATAGGGACAGTCTTGCCACGGTCTGCATCTTCCATCAGATGGATTGGCTTTTTCCCAATGACGCCCGTAACAAAACCCTTATCTGTTAAAACGCGTACTTGGGAACCTGGCAATACACCGGAATCGATCCCTCCCACTGGAATGATATGCAAAAACCCTTCCGACGATATATGGCTAATGATAAAACCAATTTCATCACAATGGCCCGCGAGCATAATTTTAAAACTTGCCTTGGGATTAATAATGGCAATGGCATTGCCGTGGACATCACGCTTTAATTCATCGGCATACTGCTTGGTGCGCTTAACCCACACGGACTGGCTATTTTCTTCAAACCCCGACGGACCACATTGACTTAGAAAATCAACTAAAAATTTTTTAGATTCTGAATTCATTTAGCCTCCTTTTAAAACAAGGTCTTTTAAACATTCAATCCAAATAGGGCTTTCATTTAAACTTTCCACCATATCCCACCGTTCGCCACCTAAAGCTGTAAATTGATGCTTATATTCAACACCTATTTCAATGGTGGTTTCTAAGCAATCTGCAACAAATGACGGAGAGAAAACCAAAACTTTCTTAATACCCCGGCTGGCCAATTCTTTAATTTTCTCATCGGTATATGGCTTAATCCACGGTGTTTTGCCTAAACGGGATTGAAAACAAACCGTATATTGGTCGGAAGAAATATTCAAAGCCTTAGCTAATAACCGTGTGGTTTGAAAACATTGGGCACGGTAACATAAGGCATTCTTGGCATGATAGGTATTGCAACAATCCCCTAAGCGGCAGTAATTGCTGCACGAAGCTTTTAAAATCTGGCGTTCTGGCAAACCATGGTAAGAAAAAACATAATGATCGTACTTGTAACGGGACATATACGAGCGCCCAAGCTCTGCAAAAGCCTTGATAAACAACGGATGCTCACAAAAGTTAGAAATAATTTCTACCGACGGGATCGCTTCCCAACGATTAATTTCTTCATTAAATTTAACAATGGTGGTTCCAGTTGAAGCTGATGCATACTGGGGATAAAAAGGAATGACAACGATTTTTGAAAAACCCTTGTCTTTTAAACGGTCGACGGCAAAACGGATACTTGGGTTTTGATAACGCATGGCCAATTCCACATGGTACTGGTCACCCAAAGCCTTTTGCAATAATTGCTCAACCCGCTGGCCATAAACTTTAAGAGGCGAACCATCCTTTGTCCATAATTCACGGTAGCCTTTGGCTGATTGTGGAGCCCGAAAAGGTGCAATAATAAGATTGACCAATAACCAGCGCCGCCAGGCAGGAATATCCAACACGCGGCCATCCATCAAAAACTCACGTAAATAAACCCGCACATCGCGCACCGACGGGCTATCTGGAGTTCCCAAATTAACAATTAATACCGCTGTTTTAGCCACCTTCACTCTTTTTTTGATTAGGAATGCACTTCAATAAAATAATGACCGCACCAATGGTGATGGCAGAATCTGCCACATTAAAAACCGGCCATATCCGTAGATCAATAAAATCCACCACATAGCCTAAGACCATGCGATCGATCAAATTGCCAATCGCTCCCCCTAATATTAAAGAGAAGGCAATCAGGTAGGTACGGCTTAGGCTGCCATTGTGACGGTAATAGTAAACATTATAAATTAAAAGACCTGTCAAAATCAATGGGATGATAATGAACACTGCCCCACAATCTTTAAATAGACCGAAAGCAATGCCAGTATTGTGAACGAGGGTAAAATGGATAAAGCCTTTAATTAAAGCGATGGATTCATGGATGTTGAGGATTTTAGAAAAGAAGTACTTTGTCAATCGGTCAAGACCGACGACACCCAAAACCCCTAAAAGAAAAATTGGAATGTCCCAACGGGAACGGACAACAGACATGGAAAGCCTAAATTTAACGCTGTTTTAATTCTAGCGCTTCTTGGCACTTTAAACACGTTTGTGTGTGCGGCAATGCTTTTAAACGCATTGCTGGAATAGCTTTTTGGCATTTGATACATAAGCCGTAATTGCCATCCTGAATACGTGTCAAAGCTTCAGCAATATTGGACAATAATTCACGGTCATTGGATGCAAGGCCCAACATGAATTCACGGTCGTACATGTCGGTTGCTACATCATCCCCACTACGGTCATTGGAACTACCAGAACTTTGGTCAGATAAATGTTGAATGTCGCCGACGATTTGATCCTTCATCTGCAACAACAACTTCTTATAAACATCAAATTTGGGATCTGATTTTCTTGCTTTTATGAAACCAGGTTTCCCTGATTTAGCCGCCTTCACATTCTTTTTAACTGTGGTCGTTTTCTTCACGGCCATGTGTTTATCCCCCTAAACTTATGTTTTAACGGCTGCAGCACAACGCCCGCATAGTTGCGGATGGTCGCTCGCAACACCAACATCGGTACGCCAGTTCCAACAGCGCACACATTTAACACCATCTGCCTTTGTGATGTCAATGGTCGTTTGAGCAAAATATTCGCTCAAACCTTTGGCCACCGACGGCACGACTTTTACTTCTACCTGTGACACAATAAAGATTCCCGCTAAAGAATCCTTGAAACCCGCTAAATAATCTGCATCCCGACGGCTGGCCGTTGAAATCACCACCTTGGCTTCAAGCCCACTGCCAATATCCCCTGCCTTACGCTTAACATCCAAGGCTTTTAGGGCGTATTCACGCAATTCCATCAAAGGTTTGAAATAATCTTCAATGGCACTGGATGACCAATCCTTTTTAACCGACGGCCAAGGCAATTCATGCACACTTTTCAAATCAGACAAAGATGACGGTTTTGGACTGACGCTGAAGATTTCCTCGGCGGTAAATACCATAACCGGTGCAATCATTCGGGTTAAGGAATCTAAAATATCATAAAGAACGGTTTGCGCGCTACGTCTTTCGTGCGATTGAGCCGGGCAAGTATACAGCCGGTCTTTAAGTATGTCAAGATAAATGCTCGACAAATCCTCGTTACAAAAGGCAAATAGCGTCTTATACACATTAGGGAAATCATAGGACTGATAGGACGCGCTTACCCCCTCGATGGTGTGAGCTAAACGGTTCAAAGCCCAGCGGTCTAAATCCAATAAATCCTTATATGCCACACGGCCCGTATCTGGATTAAAGCCATCTAAATTCCCTAACAAATAACGCACCGTGTTACGGATTTTGCGATAGGCATCGATTAAACGATCAAGAATTTCTTTAGAAACGCGGACATCATCATTGTAGGAACTATAAGCCACCCATACGCGCAAGATTTCTGCACCACTTTGACTAATGATTTCTTGAGGAGCGATGACATTGCCTAAAGATTTAGACATTTTACGACCAGAACCATCGACCACAAAGCCATGGGTCAATACCTGTTTGTATGGGGCCGCCCCATCCATGGCCACCGACGGAATAATGGATGATTGAAACCATCCGCGATGCTGGTCAGAACCTTCCAAATATAAATCCGCAGGCAAAGGTAATTTCAACATTGAACGAAATACCGCCTGATGGCTTACGCCTGAGTCAAACCAGACGTCTAAAATATCATGTGTTTTCTCAAATTCCGCCTTGCCGCATGTCGAGCATTTAAAACCTGCTGGCAATAAATCTTTCAATTCTTTTTTAAACCAGGCATCACTACCTTCGGTTTTGACAATATCTGCTAAATGGTCAATCACCTCGACATACAATTTCTGCTCGCCACACCCTTTGCAGGTGAGCGCCGGGATAGGCACACCCCAATGGCGTTGACGAGACAAACACCAATCTGGACGGGTATTGACCATTCCTAAAATGCGTTCACGGCCAGCAGGCGGCACCCATTCGACCTGGGTATTGATGGCATGTTTGATTTTATCGCGCAAACCATTGTGATCGACTTTCAAAAACCATTGCTCCGTCGCGCGGAAGATAATTGGTTTTTTGCAGCGCCAGCAATGAGGATATGTGTGGGTAATATTTTGGGTAAAGAAAAGCAAATGACGTGCTGTTAAATCCGCAATGATAGGTTCATTGGCTTTAAATACATGCTGCCCGGTAAATGGCGCCCCCTCCTCGGTAAACACCCCTCGGGAATTGACAGGCATTACAACAGGAAGCTTATATTTTAAACCGGTTTGATAATCGTCTTGCCCATGACCTGGTGCGGTATGAACTAAACCTGTTCCATCTTCATTAGTGACATAATCAGCAACAACAACCGGGCATTGCGGCAGTTTAGCGAATGGATGTGCGTAATTTAATTTGGTTAACTCATCACCTTTGAATTCCTTAATGCATTTCGCTTGCTCTACCCCGCCTTTAGCTAATACGGAAGAGGATAAATTCTTTTCTAAAATTAATAATTGGCCGTTCACATCGTAAACGCCGTAGGTTAAATTCTTATTTGCAGCCACAGCAACATTGGCAAGCAATGTCCATGGGGTTGTTGTCCACACCAATAAGAAAACCTTCTTATCTTTGGGTAAACCGATGGCATCTGGATTATTGACAGCAAACTTCACATACACCGTCGGAGATTCTTTATTTTCGTATTCGACTTCTGCTTCTGCTAACGCTGTTTCGCATTGGAAACACCAATTGACAGGTTTTAAACTGCGATAAACATAGCCATCCTTGGTGAGCTTGGCTAATGATTTTAAAATCCAATATTCATATTCGGGGGCCAAGGTTAAATACGGATGGTCCCATTCCCCCCAGATGCCGAGGCGTTTAAATTCTTCCCGCTGAATGCCAACGAATTTCATGGCATAGTCGTGGGCTTTTTGACGGAAGACCACGGTATCAAAATCGCCTTTATTGGCTTTTAAATCTTTGAGCAATTGATGTTCGATAGGCAGGCCGTGACAATCCCAACCTGGGACATATAGAGCATCAAAGCCCTGCATGGTCTTGAAACGAACAATAATATCTTTGAGTGTTTTATTTAAAGCATGGCCGATGTGGATATGACCGTTGGCATACGGCGGCCCGTCGTGAAGAATAAACGTTGGCCGGCCTTTAGATTTGGCACGGATGCGGGAATAGATTTGGTCCGCCTCCCACTTCGCTAACGTTTGCGGTTCTTTTTGCACCAACCCTGCCTTCATGGCAAAGTCGGTTTGAGGTAAATTTAATGTCTTTTGGTAGTCCATAATAATTGGGGACTGTTACTAATTTTGACTACTAGAAAAATCTAATTTTGATTTCCACACAAAATTAGTGACTGTCCCCAATTATTAATTTCCACACAAAATTGGGGACTGTCCCTAATTAAAAATTATCTAATATACTTTCCAATAATTAACTCTAATTCCTTTTTCTTCTTAACCGGAATCATCTTAGGGTTGGTAATAATAGCATATTGCAGGGCATTTGCAGCAGAAAATTTCTTTAAAGCAGCCACTTGCGGGATTGCTGTTTTTAAGATCTGTTTGGCATTAGCCACATTTTTATGCAGGTAATCGAGGATCATTTCCAAGGTAACTGAATCATGCGACGGATGCCAGCAATCATAATCAGTGACGGCAGCGAGTG
Organism: uncultured Planctomycetales bacterium; assembly: GCA_964532095.1. GTDB lineage: Bacteria > Omnitrophota > Gorgyraeia > Zapsychrales > Fredricksoniimonadaceae > CAZHGK01. The sequence goes on from CAZHGK010000062.1 coordinate 9,891, forward strand.
TAGCGTAGGAAATTTCCGCTTCACGGGCAAGCTTGGCCTCCGTTAAATTCGTCATGCCGATAATATCCGCCCCCCAGCTACGGTATAAATTACTTTCTGCTTTGGTCGAAAATTGCGGGCCTTCCATATTGACGTATGTGCCACCTCGATGAGCTTTAACTTTTAATTTCTTAGCTGAAGCATCAAGGATATCGGCAATTTCTTTAGAGATTGGATCAGCAAATGCCACGTGGGCCACGATTCCATTGGTAAAAAATGTATCCTCACGGCCTTTACGGGTGCGATCGATGAATTGATCTGGGATGACAAAATCCATGGGCTTATACTTTTCTTTCAAAGACCCGCAAGCAGAAACAGAAAGAATAGCTTCAACGCCTAATTTTTTCATGCCGTAGATATTGGCACGATAATTGATTTCGCTTGGGGAAATGCGATGGCCCTTGCCGTGACGAGGCAAGAAAACGACTTTATTACCGTCGAGTTCACCCGTCACATACTTATCCGATGGCGCACCAAATGGGGTTTTAACTGTGACTTCTTTAACTTTTGAGAATCCTTCGATCTGATACAACCCACTTCCACCAATCACTCCCACTATTGCCATATACTTTTCCCTTCGTCATTCCCGCGAACGCGGGAATCCAGATTATTAGCTACTCCTGACAACAATCAGGATCAATAAAAACACCCTTCTTATCTCGCATTTCTTTTAT
>CAZHGK010000063.1:0-3149 GCA_964532095.1 uncultured Planctomycetales bacterium
GTTGTGGGGGATGGGGGGTGTGAGGCCTGAGAGAATCTTGACCCACCCCATCAAGATGGCAGAACATGATCGATAAAGATATCTTAAGCGAAGTTAAGCGTATCGAGATTACATCCTCACACCTAGTCAGCGATGTTTTTGCTGGCGCCTACCACAGTGTGTTTAAAGGCCAGGGGATGGAATTCGATGAGGTGCGCGAATACGCCATCGGCGATGATGTCCGCTCCATTGATTGGAACGTCACCGCGCGCATGGGCCGTCCTTTTATTAAGAAATTCGTCGAGGAGCGTGAACAAACCGTTCTCGTCGTTGTCGATTCCTCAGCATCCGCCCATTTCGGAAGCCGCCTGCGTTTAAAAAGCCAATTAGCAGCCCATATGGCCGCAGTCTTGTCATTAAGTGCTACACGCAATCATGATAAAGCAGGCCTTTTAATGTTCACCGACCAGATTGAACGTTTTATTCCGCCGCGCAAGGGTAAAAATCACGTCGCTCGCATTATCCGTGATGTGCTGTACTTAAAGCCACAAGGCAAGGGGACCAATATTCCATTCGCTCTTGAGCATTTAACCAAAGCCCAACGTCGTCGAGCCATTGTTTTTGTCATCTCGGATTTCTTTGGGCACAATAGTGCGGAGCTTATCAAATCTTTGCGTTTGGCGCGTCGTCGTCATGATGTGATTGCTGTTACCTTAAATGATCCACGGGAATTTGATTTGCCAGATTGTGGTTTGGTGGAATTAATGGATGCAGAAACAGGCCAACGCCAAATTATTGATACGTCTAATGAACGTTTGCGCAAAGAATATGTTACGCGCGCTCAAGACAGGGTAAACCAGCGCCGCCGGTTATTTTCATCTGCAGGAGTGGACCATATTGATATATCGACGGATAAACCTTTCACGGCAGATTTGATTGCGTTTTTTCGTCAGCGTCAGAAACGCTTAAATCGGGGATTATAGTGAATCCAGATGCTATTAGAGATATTAAGCCGTTGTTGATCCCAGCCATCAATTGGTTTTTACTTGCGGGCTTTATTATTTTGGGTCTTGCCCTTGTGGCCTTGGTTATTTGGTGGTTTTTTCTGCGTCCTAAACCAATTGTCCCGCCTAAACCTGCCTGGGAGGTGGCCTTAGAACGATTAAATGATTTGCTCAGCAAGGATTTATTAAAACAAGGCCAGTTTTATTTATTTTATGACCAGTTAAGCGATATTGTCCGTCGCTATATCCAGCAGCGTTTTGGCATTGATGCGACCTGCATGAGCACCCAAGAATTTTCAAAAGCTATTAGCTCAATGGAAGGATGTTCGCCTCAAGATCGGACAATGATTATCCAGCTGTTACAACAAGCTGATATTGTTAAATTTGCTAAAGGAAGCAGTGTGGCTGACGAGGCAAATGCTTATGCGACACAGGTGCGTCAATTGATAGAAACAACAAGGCCCAAAGAAGATGGAATTTAAATCACCCTGGGTTTTATTATTACTTATTGCCATGGTGCCTGCCTATATTCTTTTTGTATGGCGCAGACGTCAAGATGCCTTGCATTTTTCATCTGCCCAGTTATGGACAGGGCTCGGGGCAACATTAAGAAACCGTTTATCCATATTGCCGTCCATTTTAAGATTAGCAAGTTTATGTTTATTGCTAATTGCCCTGGCTGGCCCTCGTATTGTTTTGCAAGAAGCAGATGCTACCACCGAAGGTATTGATATGGTGTTAGCCCTAGACTGTTCTTTAAGTATGGCCGCAGAAGATTTTCAAATCAATGGCCAACGCCAAAGCCGTTTCGATATTATTAAACAGGTCGTCGAGGAATTTATTAATAAACGCAGCCATGACCGCATTGGTTTGGTGGTTTTTGGAGGACGCGCCTATACCGTTTGCCCGTTGACAACAGATTATGATTGGCTAAAAGAAAATCTCAAGCGGGTGAAATTAGGGATTGTCGAAGATGGCACAGCCATTGGTTCGGGCATATCATCGGCGTTAAGTCGTTTAAAACAAAGTCAGGCGCCATCAAAGGTGATTATTGTTTTAACCGATGGGATGAATAATGCCGGAAAAATTGAACCATTGGCCGCGGCACAAGCTGCGCGTGAAATGGGAGTTAAGGTTTATACCATTGGAGCAGGGACCAAGGGATTAGCTCCTTATCCGGTCACCGATATGTTTGGCCGCAAGTTTTATCAAAATATCCAAATTGATATTGATGAAGATATGATGACCCGTATTGCCCAAATGACGTCCGCCCAATATTTTCGGGCTACGGATACGGAATCCTTGCGTAAGATTTACAAGGATATTGATGCTTTAGAGAAAACAAAGATCACTGAGCAAGGATATAGGGAATATCAGGAATTATTCGGGTATTTTATTATTGCGGCTTTGATTCTTTTGATGTTTGAAATTCTATTGTCTAATACGGTATTTTTGAAAATCCCATGATATTTGCCAATGTGCATGCCTTATGGTTATTGTTGTTATTGCCCGTCGTTATTATGGCATTCTTTGCTTTATTGCAACGGCGATTTAATAAGATCGGCAAATTTGTGGATGTATCCCTGGTAGATCCGCAATTATTGTCCTTAAGCCGAAAGCGGCATGGCTATGGCCTTGTTTTATTATCGGCATTCTTTGTATTTGTGGTACTGGCATTGGCACGGCCTCAATGGGGAAAATCCGAGCAGGTGATTAAGCGTCGTGGGATTGATATTTTACTGGCCATTGATGTTTCTAAAAGCATGCTCACCCAGGATGTCTCCCCGAACCGTCTGGAACGTGTGAAATTAGCCACCAAGGATTTATTAAAAGATTTAAAAGGGGACCGGATAGGCCTATTAGCTTTTGCCGGACAAGCATTTTTGATGTGCCCTTTAACGGTTGATTATTCCGGTTTTAATTTAAGTCTGGATGATTTAGGTGTTGATAGTATTCCCGTCGGTGGAACTGATTTGGCAAAGCCGATTGATGAGGCAATTAAAATTTTTAGCCAAGCCAAGGATATTCACAGGGTTCTGGTGCTTATTACAGATGGGGAAGATCTAGATGGCAAGGCCTTGGCTGCGGCAAAACGGGCTAAGGATAAGGGCATTAAAATCTATACCGTTGGTATGGGCACCAAGGAAGGGGATTTAATTAAGGTTA
>CAZHGK010000063.1:3159-10599 GCA_964532095.1 uncultured Planctomycetales bacterium
ACGGGGCTGGTGGCTGGGCCTATTTAAAGGATAGCCAGGGTCAGGTTGTAAAATCACGTTTAAATGAATCGTTGCTTCAAGAAATCGCCTTTACTACGGGGGGCGCTTATGCGCGTTCGTCAGGCGCCCAGTTTGGTTTAGATTTTTTGTACAAAGAACAATTGTCCCGTTTAGATAAAAGGGATTATCAGGCACAAACAGCAGTGCGCTATCAAGAGCGTTTCCAATGGTTCCTTTCCATTGCCATTATGTTTATCATTGGACAAACAATACTTATCAATGGGCGTCGTCATGCGTAAGCTGTTATTAACTTTTATTGCTGTATTTATTGTCTTTGTTTTAACGGGTGAGGCGTTTGCCCAGCTAAGTGAAGGTATTAAGGAATATAATCAGGGACGATTTGCCAAGGCCCAAGAAAATTTTGAAGCAGCGCTTAAGAAAAACCCTAAGGATGCTGTGGCTGCTTATAATTTAGGGGCTGCCCTGTATAAACAGCAGCAGTTTGACAAAGCAGCTCAGATGTTTGCATCAGCGACGGAAATTACCAAGGATCAGCAAACGCAGTTTCAAGGATTATACAATAAGGGCAATAGTTTGCTGAAAGAGGGCGTGTTGCAAGCCCAACAAAATGGGGATGTCGCTATTAAGAATTTGGAAGAGTCTTTAAAATCGTATGAACAAGCTAAAGGTATTAATGGCAAGGATGAAGATTTAAAAACCAATGCTGCTGTGGCTAAGAAAATACTGGAAGAATTAAAGAAACAGCAACAGCAGAAAAAGAATCAGCAAAATCAACAGGATAAACAGGACAAACAAGATAAATCCCAAGATCATCAGCAAAATAATAATAATCAAAATCAGGAGAATCAAAACAAGGATCAAGATCAACAGTCGAAAGATAATCAAGAAACAAAAGATCAAGACAGGAAAGATCAGCAAGAAAAAGATCAACAAAAGCAAGAGGGAAAAGAACAGCGGGACCAAAAGGATCAAGAGCAAAAAGCCAAAGAAGAACAGGCTAAACAAGAACAAGCCAAACAAGAGCAAGACAAGAAGCAACAGCAAGCTCAGTCTGCAAAAGAATCGTCGGAAAATCCACAAGACTTGACTAAACAACAAGCAGAAATGATGATTGATGATTATGAACGTAATGATGCGCCAAAGGGCTTGTTAAATTTTGTGCCACGTAAAAAAGATGATCAAAATGTTTCAAAGGATTGGTGAGATGAAAAAAATTATTTTAGCGATTGGTCTTTTGATATTCATGCCTATTTATTCTTTGTATGCCGAAGATTTATCTTTAGAGGCTACGGTGAGTGCTAACACTGTTTCTTTGCAGGATGTGGTGCAGTTAAGTATAACAGTCGTTGGGGCCAAAAATGATGTTCCCTTGGTTAAAGCAGGGGATATTGACGGGTTTGATGTTAAGTTTTTAGGGCCATCGACAAGTATTTCCATTGTCAATGGCGAATATTCTAGTCGACATTCTTTTATTTATAATTTATTCCCTCAAAAAACAGGCCATTTAACGATCCCAGCAATTAAGGCAAATATCGAAGGAAAAGATTTAACGACACAACCCGTGACCATCGATGTGGTTGATAGTGCAACGGCAGCAGCTCAAGCAAGTAGCAATGCCCAAACTTCTAATAATGCAGCTTCTGAGCAGCAGGCTTTGTCAGATCGCATTAATCTAAAGGTTTTTGTTCCATCAACGGATGTGTATTTGTCGCAACAGGTGCCAATGATTATAAAGCTCTACATTCGCGATCTTTCCGTGCGCAATATTGATTTGCCTGATATTGTCAAAGACGGGATTAAAATGGATGATCTGCCGTCTCCTAAGCAGTACACGGAAAATATCAACGGCCATGAATACCATGTGGTGGAATTCCAAACCTATTTCTATCCCTTAAGGACTGGTGCATTGTCAGTCGGGGCTGTGCGAATAACTGCTAACATTCTGTATAAACAATCATCATCTGGTTCGCAGGGTAATGGATTTTTTGACGATGATTTCTTTAAAGGGTTTTTTAATGAATATACCACCCGTCCGGTAACGGTTTCTTCTTCGCCGGTTGTTGTTAATGTCAAGGAATGGCCGCAAGAAAATAAACCCGACGATTTTACCGGAGCCGTCGGGAAATTTGATATGCAGGCAACAGTTACTCCTTTAGAAGTTAAGGTGGGAGACCCTATTACTTTAAAAATCAATGTGACAGGCCAGGGTGGTTTTAAGAATTGGAAATTCCCTGCCTTTGAGGATAATCGTTTTAAGCATTATGACCCGGAAATCAAAGACCAAAATAACGGCAAGACCGTTGAACAGGTTATAATTCCCACATCGACGGATATTAAAGAAGTGCCTCCGGTCACATTTAGTTATTTGGACCCTCAAACAGGCCAATATCAAAGCATTTCGCGCGGTCCATTTGCTGTTGTTGTGACAGCACCTGCCCAGGAAGAGTTTAAAGCCATGGGCTTTAACCAGATCAATCAAACACCAGCTGTGTCGACGCCCTTGGATAATAAGGAACAAGCCTCCTGGTATGCGTCGGTGGTTAAATTGTTTACTGCATGGGCACATAATATTTTTGTCTGGGGCGGATTATTTGTCCTAATTGTTTTAGGTATTGTCGTTATGCGTGTGCAGGCATACCAAAACCGCTTGCGAGAGGATGTGGCGTTTAGCCGTCTGGTGAATGCCAGTCGCCAATATCAAAAGCAATTAACAGCTATTAAGAAGATCGATACGGCAGATCAAATGGCGTGGGCCCAAGCGGTGCATAAAGCTCTAACAGGGTATGCAGCGGATATGGCCCATTTGCCTCAAGCATCTGTGGATGCAACGTCGATGGTCCGGTATTTTGGAGCTCAACTAAAATCTCAGGACATTGATCTGATTAATGAATTCTTTGATGTGTACCAGCGTTTGACATATGCCAGGGCTTCGATTTCACAAGGGCAGTGGGATGATTTAACCCGTCGGATGAAGCTGTTTATGCAGTCTTTGAAATTGAAATCGCCTCAAGGATAACCTTGGCTGCTCGTTTACTGGCGCCAGGTAACCCAAGTTTTGTGCGGGTTTGGGCTAGGGTATTGGTCATTGCCGCGTAATCATTAGGATTGCTTAAAATATTCTCAACTGCCTTAGCCATTGCAGGGGCGTTAGCCTCATCTTGAATAAATTCTTCCACGATGTTCTTACCAGCGACGACATTCACCAGTCCTATATAAGGAATGCGTACAACCTTCTTAGCTAAGAAATAAGTAAGCGGAGATGTTTTGTACATGATAATCATTGGTTTAAGCAGAAGGGCTGTTTCTAAAGTCGCCGTCCCTGAGGCGACAATGGCAGCATCCATCATGCCAATGCCGTTGTAGGTGGGGCCGCTGTAAATAATTGCAGGGACGCCACTGGCATCAATGATGGAGTTAAGCAATTTTGCATCAACGGTGTCAGCCTTAAGGATTAAGAATTTGCGTTGAGGGTGGTTGTGGCTTAAGAGGCGCGCGGTATCCAGCATGGTTGGTAAATGACGGACGATTTCCTTTTCCCGAGAGCCAGGCATAAGCCCAACAATAATATCATTTGGTTTAAGGCCAAGGGATGCTTTAATGCTCGTCGGTGGTTCGGAGATAATAACCTCATCCACTAAAGGATGGCCAACAAAATCAACCTTCATGCCATATTTGGCATAAATGCCAGGTTCAAAATCAAACAGCACCAACATGCGATCAACTATTTTTTTAATCGAGCGGATGCGACCTTCGCGCCATGCCCAGACCTGAGGGCTAATATAAAAAATAACCTTAATGCCGCTTTTTTTAATTTCCTTTGCCAGGCGTAAGTTAAAACCTGGATAATCAACGAGGATAACAGCTAATGGCTTGCGGCGTTTGATTTCATCTAGGATGTGATAGAACACTCGGCGGATGCGGGGGAGGTTTTTAAAAACATCGCTAAAGCCAATAACAGCTAATGAGGTAATATCTTCAATGATTTCCATGCCGCAATTGCGTAGGTGTGAACCGCCAATGCCGCTAAAGGATAATTCAGGGCGCAATTGACGCAAGGCTTTAATCAAGCCTGCCCCACGCATATCGCCGGACGCTTCTCCAGCTATAACCATGAGATGGTTTTGCGGTGTTCCCATATTTTCTCAGTGATGGCCATGGCAAGGGCAAGGGCTTGTTTGCCGTCTTTGCCGTCGACAACAGGTTTGGTATCAAGGCGGATGCTGTCTAAGAAGGATTCTAATTCTTTTTTAAGTGGTTCTTCTTTTTCAATAGGCAAGGATTTGCGGTGAATCCCACGCTCATCTTTTGTGTACATGGCTGCTTCTTGTTTGGCGTAGTCGAGGGAGATGTACGCATTTTGGGTAAATAAACGGATCTTGCGGGTCACTTCAGGTGATATGCGGCTGGCGGTGATGTTGCAGACACAACCATTGGCAAAGGTGACACGCGCATTGGCAATATCTTCTTTATCTGTTAGCACATTGATACCGACGGCTTGAATATCTTTGACCGGGCTTTTAACTAATCCTAGGATGATATCGATATCGTGGATCATTAGGTCTAAAACAACGCCGATGTCGAGGGAACGGTTAGGGAATAAGTTAAGCCGGTGGCATTCTATAAATAAGGGATGGTGCACCAGGGGTTCGATAGCTGTGAAGGCATTATTAAAACGTTCCACATGACCAACTTGGAGTTTTAGGCTTTTTAATTGGGCTGTTTTAATGAGCATGTCTGCTTCATCAAGTGTAAAAGTGATAGGCTTTTCAACAAAGGTGTGAACTCCGTTATCTAAAAATAATTTTGCAATTTCTGCATGAGTGATGGTTTGGGTGCAAATGCTGACTGCGTCCACCTGGCCCAAGAATTCTTTATAGTCTGTAAAAAAAGGAGTGTGGTATTGGCGGCTTAATGGTTTGCCTTTAGCCGGGTCATGGTCACAAATACCGACGATCTCTGCTTTATTGCGCAGGGCATGGAGGCTTTTTAAATGCCTGGTGCCCAAGAAACCACAACCAATAAGTCCTATGCGAATTTTATTCATGGGTATTAACCTAACAAAGAGCTCGACAAATGTCAAACCCCGTGCTAAGTTTGTCGATGGTTTTTAAAATATGAAAAATTATCTTCGTCTTCTTAAATTTCTTAAGGGTCAACGGAAACGTTTTGGTTTGGCCACTTTCTTTATCTTGTTGTCCTCCTTGTTTGAGGGGGTACAGCTGTCTTTTATGTTGCCGGTCATTGACCGTATTTTTACCAACAAGAAAATCGTCTTGCCTGCTGGTGTTCCTGATTTTTTAGCCCGCCTTGTCGAACGTTTAAACAATACCGATGTCCATGTTTTGTTTTTTTGGATTCCCACTGTTTTTATTATCCTTTTTGCGATTAAGCAGGTGGTTCTTTTTTGGGCAGATTATCTCATGAATGATGTTTCTCAACGCGTCATGAGGGATGTGCGTTCCAGTTTGTTTGAACGTATCCAGACATTGTCTTTGGATTATTTTAGCCGTAAACGTGTCGGGGAATTGATGTCCCGGATTACGCACGATGTTTCAATTATTGAAAATGCCATTTCATATGCCATTACAGACTTCTTTAAGCAACCATTTTTAATCTTAGTTTTTCTTTATTTTGCTTTTACCGTTAATTTTAAGGGCACACTGTTTATCTTTATCATGTTCCCTTTAATTGGCGGGCCAATGGCGTTAATTGGCAAGAAATTGCGTAAGCTCTCGCGAAACATGCAAGAGAAGATGGCAGATATTAATTCCCATTTATTAGAAACAATTGGTGGGGTGCGTATTTTGAAGGCTTTTGGAACGGAAAAATATGAGATCCGTCGCTTTAGCCAGCAGAATCAGGATTATTATCGCATTCACATGAAATCGATCCGTAACCTTTTACTCGTCGGACCGATTACTGAAATCGTGGGAGCTTTTTGTGGTGTCGCTATTGTGCTGTTTTTAGGAAAGCAGGTGCTCGAGGGAGAATTATCGTTTGGTGCCTTTGCTTTGTTTTTTGCATCCATTTTACAGGTGATCCGTCCCATTAAACGTTTAGCTAATGTGCAGGCCATTTTCCTTCAAGCATTTGCTTCAACAGAACGTATTTATGAAGTATTGGATATGCAGCCTACGGTGGTTGAACCTGAACAGGCAGTAAATGCTGGGGCTTTTTCTTCGAAAATTGTTTTTGAGAAGGCATCCTTTTCATATGACGTCGGCAGTCCTGTATTGCATGACATTGATTTGACGATTAATAAAGGAGAGCTGGTTGCTATTGTTGGTCCGACGGGATCAGGGAAATCGACCTTGGTCAATTTGATCCCTAGGTTTTATGATGTGACCTCTGGCAGAATTCTTTTTGATGATTTAAATATCAAGGATGCCTCTTTTAAAAGTATCCGTTCTCAAATTGGGTTAGTGACCCAGGAAGCAATTTTATTTAATGATACGGTGCGCAATAATATTGCCTATGGTAGTTTTGATGCGCCGTTTGAGCAAATTCAAAATGCGGCGCATATGGCCATGGCCAATGGTTTTGTAGAAAAAATGCCCAAAGGGTATGACACTTTGGTGGGGGACCGGGGTTTCCGACTTTCCGGAGGGGAAAAACAGCGTCTTACAATTGCCCGGGCCATTTTAAAAAATCCGCCGATTATGATTTTGGATGAAGCAACGTCGCAGCTTGATTCAGAATCAGAACAATTTGTGCAAAAGGCGTTGGATGAATTGATGCAGGGTCGTACGGTTATTGCCATTGCACATCGTTTGTCGACGATCATGAAGGCAGATAAGATTGTGGTTTTAGAGGCTGGTCGTATTGTAGGGATGGGTCGTCATGATGAATTGTTATTTTCCTGCCCGTTATACCGCCGTCTGTATGAAACCCAGTTTCACCAAGCCGGATAAATTTTAATATTTAAAGAATAATCATTCTGGACAGTCTTTGGCAAATCTGGTATAAAAAGTCTTCATTTTACGGGACATTAGCTCATCCGGTAGAGCATCTGACTCTTAATCAGAGGGTGGCTGGTTCAAGTCCAGCATGTCCCATTTTATGAAATTTGAGATTGGAGATTTGAAATTGGATTGAAGGAAGATCTAATTTCAAATTTCTAATTTCGACAATCTCTATTTTCTATTGATCTAATAGGAGTATGTTGTGTCAAACCCCACAATTGATGTTCAAGCCTTAGAAGCAAAAGCAAAAATTTTTCGTCGTGATATTTTAGAAACCCTCGAGGTAGCAGGTTCAGGTCACCCTGGTGGGTCTTTATCTGCGGTTGAAATCATGATTGGTTTATATGGCCATGCCATGAACCATAAACCTGCTGATCCTAAATGGGACGGCCGTGATCGTTTGATTGTTTCAAAAGGACATGTGTCTCCCGTCGTCTATGTTACCCTTGCTAATTTC
>CAZHGK010000064.1:0-10578 GCA_964532095.1 uncultured Planctomycetales bacterium
GCTGATTGGAATTTCCCTACAAAACGGACTTCCCGAATCAGCTCAAAGTCATATTTTTCCTGAACGATTCGTTTCATCTCTTGGGAGATGTCGTAAACATTTTGCGATGTGCAGCCGTGGCCTTTAACGATGATATTGGCATGTTTGTCAAATATTACCGCGCCGCCGGTTTTTAAGTTTTTTCCACCTGCTTGTTCTAGAAACCATCCGGCAGCCTGGCGTTTGTCAGCTTGTGATGTGGGTTCAATGTTTCTAAAAAAACTTCCTGCACAAGGGTGAGTTGTGAGATTGGGGTGCTTTTCAGCCCTTTGTTGAAGGATTTCTGTGCGTTCACGCACTAAATCCAATGGATTGCCTTCTTTGAGTGAGAAACGGACTGATAAAAGAATATCCCCGGTTTCTTTGAGTCTAGAATTTCGATAGGTAAAGGCGAAATAATCAGGACCAACTGTTTTTACATTTCCAGATGTATCTAAGATAAGAGCTGATTTAAGAACATCTCCAACCTGTTTACCCCAAGCCCCAGCATTACCGACGACAGCGCCACCAACAGTGCCAGGAATACCTGATGTATAATTTATGCCTGATAAGCCGCAATCAACACAAAAAAGGGCAAGGTGGTCTAATATCGTGCTGGCACTGACAATCACGTCGGTGCCTTGTCGTTCAATTAAAGGTAAGGTTGAAATATAACGGATAACAGCAGTGTCAATGCCTTGGTCTGATACGACTAAATTAGATCCGCCACCGATGAGAATAAACGGCGTATTATTTTTTTTAAGTTTTTCAATAGTGCTGATCACGTCATCTGGGGTGGTGCATTCAATAAGCAGACGGCATGGACCGCCTAAACGAAAGCTGGTGTAATTTTCTAAGCGAGCATTGGGAATGGTTGTTATCATACGACGATTGGTGTGTGGGTTCCTTGGATCCACTGGCTGCTGCCATCTTCATAAAATTCCTTTTTCCAAATCAAAAGGCGTTTTTTAATTTCTTCAATAATGTATCGACATGCTTTAAAGGCTTCGTCTCGATGAGGGGACCAGACCCCAATCCATATGGCAGTTTCGCCAGCTGCCACCTTACCAATTCTTTGCACACAGCTGACCTTGGTGATTTTAAAAAGAGCGTAGGCTTCAATGAGGATTTTTTCACCTTCGCTTAAACAGGCAGGTTTATCAGCAATATATAAAAGCGCATTGACAGGGCTAGGTTTATGCTCATCCGATCTGACCATGCCTTCAAAACTAACCAAGGCTCCATTGCTGAAGTTTTGATAAGCAGATTTTAAAGCGTTTGGATTAATGCCTTGTTCTTGGAGGATAAACATTAATAGGTGACCTTAACAGTACCGCTTAATATTTTGCATTGGCAACTGAGGCGGTGGTTGCGGTCCATGGCTAGGTCCTGTTCTTCTCGATTAAGCTCATTGAGATTTTCCGCTCCTTCTAAAATCTCAATTTGACAGGTGCCGCATACACCAGAATTGCAACTAAATGGGATGCCCGCGCCTTCACAGACTTCTGCTAGGCAATCACCGTCGGGAATGTTATGTTCTTTGTGGTCTATTATGATTTTAGCCATTACTATTCCTTAAATTGAAGCACTGGAAAAACGATATTCTTTTCTGGGTTTGCAAATTCATGCACGAGGGCATTAGGATAATTTTTCTTAATCTTAGTAATGATATCATCAATTAAGTGCCGCGGCACAGAAGCGCCTGAGCTTAAACCAATCTTAAATTTATTTTTCAAGATAGAACAGTCCAGTTCCGCAGCAGTGTCGACGATATAGCTATCAACGCCTAATTGTTGACCAGTTTCTCTTAAACGATTGCTGTTAGAGCTGTGGGGAGAGCCACAGATGATGATAATATCACAAAAAGAGGCAAGTTCCTTGATGGCATCTTGACGGTTTTGTGTGGCATAGCAAATGTCTGAACGGGCAGGCCCTATCAGTTTGGGGAATTTATTTTTTAATTGTTCAATAATGCCTTTGGTTTCATCCACGGAAAGCGTGGTTTGGGTGATATAGGCCACAGGTTTATCTGACGAGATATTTAGTTTTTTGACATCACCTTCATGTTCAACAATATGTAAAAGTTCGGGGTGCACATATCCAGCTGTGCCAATAAATTCTTGGTGCCCGACGTGGCCAATTAAAACGGTGTCGATATTTTGGGTAGAATACTTCACAGCTTCCTTATGGACCTTGGTTACCAGGGGACAGGTGGCGTCAACGAATTTAAGGTGACGCTCACGGGCTTTTTTGATGACATCTGGAGGAATGCCGTGAGCGCTAAAAACAATGCGGCTGCTTTCAGGAACATCATTTAAATCTTCGACAAATACAACGCCTCGTTTTTTCATGTCTTCTACAACAGAGGTATTGTGGACAATATCGTGATAGACGTATAGAGGGGTGCCGTATTGTTGCAGGGCTAATTCCACAATATCAATGGCGGCAGCGACACCGGCACAGAATCCTTGGGTTTTTGCTAAGAATATTTCCATAAGGTGACAATTATAGCATGATTTATTGGGGTGTAAATTAGTAAAGAGCCTTGACCAATCGTATAGGCTTGTGACATAATTCGCTCTATGATTAATCGCCGTAAAACACCTACAGTAGTCATAGGCAATGTGCATATAGGAAGTGATCACCCGATCCGTATTCAGTCCATGACCGATACGCCTACGGCTGATGTGGCTGCAACCCTGGCACAAACTAAATCGCTCATTGAGGCAGGCTCTGAATTGGTGCGATGGACCATCAATGACCACGAAGCTGCACAAGGCGCCGTTGAGGCGATTGAACGTTTGCGTAGCGAAAGGATTAATACACCCATCATCGGAGATTTTCATTTTAATGGTCACACCATTTTAACGAAAAACCCCAAAGCTGCGCAATTATTAGACAAATACCGTATCAATCCTGGCAATGTAGGCAAGGGGAAATTGCACGATGATAACTTTGCCCAAATTGTAAAAATTGCCATTGAGCACAATAAGGCTGTGCGCATTGGTGTTAATTGGGGATCTCTCGACCAAGAATTATTAACGTCATTAATGGATGATAACGCGCGTTTAACAAAACCGAAAGATTTTCAAGATGTGATGCGGGAGGCTATGGTGCAAAGTGCTTTGCGTTCTGCCCAATACGCCATAAAGTTAGGGGTCCCTAAATCAAAAATTATTTTAAGTGTGAAGATGTCTGTATTGCAAGATATGGTTGCTGTATACGAGCGTTTATCGAAAGAGACTGATTTAGCTTTGCATTTAGGATTAACAGAAGCGGGGGCAGATATCAAAGGGGCGGTATCAAGTGCTGCAGCCTTGTCCATTTTAATGCAGCAGGGAATTGGAGACACGATCCGTGTTTCTTTAACACCCCAGCCTGGAGTGCCCCGCAGTCGAGAAGTTGAGGTGTGCAAAGAAATTCTGCAAGCCATGGGTTTTAGATATTTTTCTCCGTCGGTGACCAGCTGTCCTGGATGTGGGCGCACATCTTCGAATTATTTCCAATATTTAGCGCAAGATATTAATGCCTATATCAAATTAAGAATGCCTACTTGGAAGAATCAATATCCTGGTATTGAACAAATGAAAATTGCGATCATGGGTTGTGTGGTCAATGGGCCAGGGGAAAGCCGTCATGCCGATATTGGCATTAGCCTACCTGGAGCATCCGAAACTCCCATTGCACCTGTCTATGTCGATGGAACCCAGTTCACGACTCTCAAAGGAGATCATATCAAGGAAGAGTTTATTGGGATTTTAGAAAATTATATTAAGAATCGATACCGATAGGGTAGAATGAATGCTAGAAAGGACGTGTATTATGGGAGATAAAAGTCCAAAGAATAAAGAAAAGAAGAAGCTTAAAAAGGGTAAGTAGATTCCTTAAAGAGCCTGAAGGGCATCGATCACTTGTTGATTATGTCCTTCAGGTTTTACTTTTTCAAAAATCTTGGCAATCTTACCATTTTTATCGACGATGAAGGTGGTACGGGCCACACCCATATATTTCTTACCATACATGGATTTTTCTACCCACACGCCATAATCTTGGCAGATTTTTTTATCCTCATCAGAAACGAGGGTGTAGGGCAGTTGGAATTTGTTGATAAATTTATCGTGGGATTTTAAAGAATCAGGGCTAATGCCTAAAATAACAGCACCTAATTTCTCAATATCTTTAAAGCGATCACGGAATCCACAGGCTTCAACAGTACAACCCGGAGTGTCGTCTTTAGGGTAGAAGAAAAGAACAACTGTTTTGCCTTTAAGTTCTTTTAATTCTTTAAACTCCGGGGCTTTGTTTCCTTCTTTAATCATATTTACTCCAAGATTTTGTTTTTGAACTATAAATTTCTTTAACCCGTTTTTCTTCGGGTAGTCCGTCCTCCAAGGGCCAGGCTGTGGCCTCTAATTTATTTCCGTCGATATCATAAAAATACAACGACCATGATTTAGGTCGTTTTTTGGCATATTCAATTTTGACGCCCTTATTTTCCAAATGTTCAATCATGGGGACAAAATCATTAGAATGGATGCGAAAGGAAAAGTGGTTGGCCCCCAAACCTTCATGGGCAAAGGGGTGGTTATTGTCTAAATCCTTGGCCTGAATAATTCCTAATAACGAAGGACCGCAGTCGAGAAAATATTCAATGCCAGCTTTAGATGGCTCACGGTCAGTAATTTTTAAACCAATGATTTCTGTGTAGAATTTGACTGTTTTATCTAAATCACGCACATTAAATGCGACATGATCGATACCCTGAATTTCAATCATAGTAAACTCCTAAACAATAGATAAAACCTTTTCGATTTTACGATTTTTAAAAATTACATATTCTTTGTAGCCAACTTTTTCAGCGAGATTTAAAGCATGGTTGAAATCTTTTCCCACATCTTCTGGTGTATGGGCATCAGAACCGAAGGTAAGGGGAACGCCGTGTTCTCTATATATAGCCAGGCAATTGGGTGCCGGGTACATTTCCCCAATGGGTTTACGTAAACCTGAGGTGTTAATTTCAACAGCCACACCAGCTTGTTTAAATACTTTAGCAGTTTTTATAATTTCATCACTAAGATCAACTGTTGGGCGAGCGCCAAATTTCTTAGGTAAATCCGGATGGCCAATCACATTAAACATACCGGTTTGTGCAGATTTTCTAAGAAGCCCATAATATTTGATATAAACCTCATTAACGTCGTGGATTTTCCAGTATTCACGGGTTGCAGGGTCATCAAAGGCCCAGTCATCGATGAAATGGACAGAGCCACTAATAAAGTCATAAGGGTAGGCGTCAATAATAGCCTTGGTTTTATCTTCAAACCCAGGTAGATAATCTGCTTCTAGGGCAATTTTAATATTGATGCGGCCTTTATATTCTTTTTGAGCATCACGGATCATGCGTTGGTAGGTCGGCAGTTGATACATATCCATGGTAACTCCAGGCATGCGTTCGTGCACCATGGGCGCGTGGTCGGAAAACCCCATTTCACGAAGGCCAAGGCTTAAGCCATGACGGATGTATTCGTCAACCGAGCCATGGGCGTGGCCACATAAAGTGGTGTGCATGTGATAATCGCCATAAATATTCATGGCGGTGATTATAGCATACTGCTTGTCTAACACAAGAGCCTGTGATAATATGCGCATCATTTGATAAGAAAGAGGAATATATGGAACAATACTTTAAAAAGCTGATTGAAAGCATTGGTGAAAACCCTAATCGGGAAGGGCTGGTTAAAACACCTGAACGGGCAGCCAAGGCGTTCGAGTTTTTGATGCAGGGCTATAAAAAGAATGTGAACGATGTGATCAATGGGGCGATTTTTACCTCGGACAATGATGAAATGGTCATTGTCAAAGATATTGAGCTGTATTCCATGTGTGAGCACCACTTATTACCGTTTTTTGGCAAGGCGCATGTGGGGTATATTCCTAACGGGAAAATCATTGGCTTATCCAAGGTTGCACGTATTGTGGATATGTATGCTCGACGGTTGCAAGTGCAGGAAAATCTAACTAAGCAGATTGCCACCACCCTTATGGATGTGACAGGGGCCTTAGGTGTTGGGGTGGTTATTGAAGCAAAACATCTGTGTATGATGATGCGCGGGGTGGAAAAACAGAATTCAATTATGAAAACATCCTGTCAATTGGGAGTTTTTCGCAGCAGTGAAGGCACGCGCAAAGAGTTTTTGAGTCTGGTGTGCCCATCGAGCAAATGATATGAAGAAAAAAATTAAAGGCGCAGCCTTAGTGACGGGTGCAGCTAAAAGGATTGGGCAAGAGTTGGCGGTGCATTTGGCCAAGCAGGGATACCATATCGCCCTTCACTATAATAGTTCAAAAGCACAGGCTATGCACACAGCCCGCCAAATCCATGCCTTAGGTGTGCGTTGTGAATTGTTTGCGGCAGACTTAGGTGTGGAGCAAGAAGTGTTTGTTCTGTTTAACCAAGTGGCAAAAGCATTTCCATCATTGTCATTGCTAGTTAATAGTGCTTCAATTTTCGTACCTAATGAATTTGGTTCTAAAGATTTATCCTTATTTAAAGCGCACTGGGACATTAATTTCAAAGCCCCGTATATTTTATCCTGTGCTTTTGCGGAACATTTTTAAAAAGGCCAGATCATAAATTTTATTGATACCAATGTCAGCAAATATAAAACCCCACATGCCGATTATTTAATGACTAAGAAAGCTTTGGGAGAATTTACCAAAATGGCTGCTGTTCAATGGGGGCCGCATATTCGGGTGAATGGGATTTCTCCAGGTATGATTTTAGCTCCTGTAAATCAGAAAAATGATGACCGCCAGTTACGTGCCAAGAATATTCCTTTACAAAGAGTGGGCAATCCAGAGTATATTTTGAAAATTGTCGATACTTTGTTGGACAATTCCTATATAACCGGTCAGATTATTGCTGTGGATGGCGGGGAAAATTTAGTTTAGGAGACAAGCATGGCAATTATCTATATCCAGGATTTAAAATTACGGGCATTAATCGGAACTCATCCTTGGGAACGCAAAAATAAGCAGGATATTGTGGCTAATATCACCATTGAATATGATGCGACTAGGGCTAGCCAATCTGATCGACTTAAAGATGCTTTAGATTACGAGGCCTTGGTCAAACGCATTACCCAGATGGTAGAAAAATCCAAAGACTATTTATTAGAGAAGTTAGCTGCCCGGATTCTGGATTTACTTAAGAAAGACAGACAAATCCAAGGGGCGAGGGTATGTTTGGATAAGCCTCATGCCATTGCGGAAGCTAAAAGCGTTGGTTTAGAGCTTCAATTTCACAGAGAAGAAAGTTAAATTTTCTCTTGCTAGAATAGGACCGATTGGTAATATACGCCTATGTTATTCGATAAACAAGTAGTCATGGTGACAGGATCAACCCGTGGTATAGGTTTATGTGTGGCCCAAAGCTTTGCAGCCCAAGGGGCTACTGTTATCATTATTGGCCGGGATGCTTCCCAGGCTAAAGCCGTGGCTGATCAGATCAGCCAAAAGGGAGCTTTGGCAGATGGCTATGGGTGTGATGTGACCAATTTGGAAGATGTGCAACAAACCGTTAATAAAATTCTTGACAAACATACCCGCATAGATATATTAGTCAATAACGCAGGGATAACGCGTGACAATTTGCTCTTAAGAATAAGCGAGAATGATTGGGACGATGTCATTCGGGTGAATCTTAAGGGCGTTTTTAATGTCACCAAGGTTCTTTCTAAAGTTATGTTGAAGGCCAAAAAAGGGAAGATTATTAGCATTGCTTCTGTGATTGGGATTACAGGCAATGCTGGTCAATCGAATTATGCCGCTAGTAAAGCAGGTGTGATTGCTTTTAGTAAATCTGTGGCTAAAGAATTGGCTTCAAGGGGCATTACCGTCAACACAGTAGCTCCCGGATATATTCGTACAGATATGACAGCTCAATTGTCTGAAGCTGTGCAGCAAAAAGTATTAGAGAATATTCCTTTAGCACGTTTTGGTGAAGGGGCTGATGTAGCAGGCGTTTGTTTGTTTTTAGCCTCACCTGCAGCAGATTACATTACCGGTCAAACCATCGTTGTCGATGGAGGTTTAGCAATATAGAAAATAAGTGTTCTTATAGCGTATGAAATAGGTAATTTTATAACCAGGAGGAAATGATGGCAGTAGAAGAGAAAATCAAGTCAATTATCGCAGAACAATTAGGTGTTAAACCAGAAGAAGTTACTCCTGGTGCGTCCTTTGTTGATGATTTAGGCGCTGACTCTCTCGATACCGTTGAATTAATCATGGCTCTCGAAGAAGAATTCAATATCGAAATCCCTGATGAAGACGCCGAGAAGATGAAAACGGTTGGAGATGCCGTTAAGTACATCGAAGAAAAAGCCAGCGTTTAATTTATAGATACGCTTTTATTTTATACGATTTGCCCTCACGGTTGTTTTTGACAAACGTGGGGGCAAAGTTTTAATTAAGGGATATTTATTATGTCCAAAAAGCGCGTTGTGATTACTGGGATGGGGGTTGTTTCTCCCGTTGGTACAGGTGTGGAAAAGTTTTGGCAGGCGTTAATTGCCGGTCAAAGCGGAATCCGCACAGTTTCTCATTTTGATGCGTCTGCTTTTGATTCCCGTATCAATGGGGATGTGATTGATTATGATCCTTTAGAGCACTTTAATTCTAAAGATGCGCGTAATTTATCGCGATTTATTCAATTTGCCGTCGTGGCGGCCAATGAAGCTTTAGCGCAAGCCAAATTAGACATTCGGCAAATGGACCCATACCGTGCCGCTGTTGTTGTCGGTTCCGGGATCGGTAGCATTTATACTGCTGAAGAAGAATACGAAAAATATTTAGAAAAAGGGCCTAGCCGTATTTCTCCGTTTTTTATTACCCGTATGATTATTAATGAAGCTGCAGGTCAAGTATCGATTAATAGCGGTGCCATGGGCCCATGTTTTGCTATTGCAACAGCATGTGCGACAGCCAATAATTGTATCGGGGAAGCTATGCGCATAATCCAGGCAGGTGAAGTGGATGTTGCTATTGCCGGTGGTACGGAAAGTGCCACATCCAAATTAGGACTTGGCGGTTTTTGTTCTTTAAAAGCATTATCCAAACAACATAATGATGAACCAACCAGGGCCAGCCGTCCATTTGATTTAAACCGGGATGGTTTTGTCATGGGTGAAGGGGCTGGGGTTGTTATTTTAGAAAGTTTAGAATTTGCTAAAAAGCGTGGCGCCCATATTATTGCAGAATTAGCAGGTTATGGCCGTACCGCGGATGCGTATCACATTACCGCTCCTCATGAAGAAGGTTTAGGGGCTATTCGGGCGATGGAATTAGCATTGCAAGATGCTGGCCTTAAGCCAGAAGATATTTCATACATCAATGCCCACGGAACATCGACAAAATTAAACGACCAGATTGAAACATTGGCGATTAAGAAGGTGTTCGGCGATTATGCAAAAAAGATTCCAATTTCGTCGACAAAGTCGATGACTGGACATCTTTTGGGTGCTGCGGGCGGTATTGAGTTAGTTGCATGCATTAAATCGATCTTAGATAGTAAAATTCATCCGACAATTAATTATCAAACGCCTGATCCTCAGTGTGATTTGGATTATGTGCCTAATACCGCGCGTGCGGTTAAAGTCGAGGCTGCGCTTTCAAATTCATTAGGTTTTGGTGGGCATAATGCAACGTTGGTCGTAAAGAGATTTAAGGAATAGGGAAATATGAAAACATACAAAATTGCAGTCATCGCCGGTGACGGTACCGGTCCTGAAGTTGTACGCGAAGGTTTAAAAGTTATGCAAGCTGCCGCACAAAAATGCGGGTTTAAGTATGAAGCTCATAATTTTGATTTTGGTGGCGAACGGTATTTGCGTACCAAGGAAGTATTGCCGGCATCTGCAGTTTCAGATTTAAAGAAATTTGATGCCATTTTTTTAGGCGCCATTGGTCATCCAGATGTGAAGCCCGGTATTTTAGAAAAAGGAATTTTGCTTCGCCTGCGCTTTGATTTGGACCAATACATTAATTTACGTCCTGTGCAATTATTTGATTCGCGTTTTTGTCCTTTAAAAGATAAAAAGCCAGCGGATATTGATTTTGTCGTCGTGCGTGAAAACTCTGAAGGACTTTATAAGGGCTTGGGGGAATTTCAAAATAAAGGCACGGCTGATGAAGTGGCTATTCAAATTTCTCATAATACCCGTCGTGGTGTTGAGCGTTGCATCCGTTATGCTTTTGAATACACCCGTCAACATGGGAAGAAAAAGACATTAACCATGTGCGGTAAGACCAATGTGTTAACATTCGCCTGGGATTTGTGGGAACGCACATTCCAAGAAGTGGCGAAAGAATATAAAGATATCAAAACCGAATACATGCACGTTGATGCAACTACGATGTGGTTTGTGAAAAATCCAGAATGGTTTGATGTGATTGTAACGGACAATATGTTCGGTGATATTATTACCGATTTGGGTGCCATGATTCAAGGTGGGATGGGGATTGCCGCTGGTGGGAATATTAATCCACAAGGTGTATCCA
>CAZHGK010000065.1:0-10330 GCA_964532095.1 uncultured Planctomycetales bacterium
AAAAGCTTTCAAGTAACCTCTATTGGTTTCACCGACAGCCCCTGATGCTTTTAACTGACGTAATTGGTCGAATCGGTCCCGACGCTCATTTAATGCTTGCTGGACTTCGGGAGTCATTTGCTTGATGGAATATTTTCCTTGGGCTATAGCTGGTGTTATTGCTGCTAAAATCATAATGAATGTTAATAAAAGTTTCATTTCTGTCCTCCTGGTTTAATGGTATCTTTTTGCCCGCTCACAAAATCTTCAATATCTGTCGCCGTATCCTTAAGCCCCTTAATGTCGAGCGTGATATGGGCATTGATGGTGATCGGCCGATTAGGGTCCCCCACAGCTTTGACCGTGCATCCAGCCAAGGCTGCCATAACAACAATCATCCAAATCCTGTTCATTTTAAATCCCCCGTTAATAATCGGTGAGCAGCATTATATAAACCAACGCTCCCACCATCGATGTTAATATCAAAATCCAAATTTAAATCTAAATTCACATCCTTACTTAATAATTTGACCTGCGCTTGCCATTGCTCGTCGGAAATTGCGTTTAAAACCAGCTCACTGATATTAATGGGAATATCTGCATCTGTGCTCATCAGTCGTTCTAAGGATTGGCGCTGTGGCACATATTGGGCAATATACCCTAATAATCTTGCCTTCATCACACCACCTAGGGGCGCAACAAATCGCCCGCTGGCACTGATAATCTTGGTGCTGTTTCCTGTTATTTGCATGCCACCATCTACCACAGCCTTATACTGGCCAAAAACATCATTATTCACCTTTGCCAATTCTGTCGTATCTACCCCGGTTAATTGAATATCCATACTATAACGTCCCACTAAAGCAGGTTCAAAGGTAATATTGCCTTTAATGGCCCCATGCGCTAACGCCCCTACCCAGGATGAAATTTCTAAACTATTGTTGCGCCAGGAAATAGGCAAAACTAAATCCGTTAATTCATACTGCTCAATGTTAAGCATTTTAACAAAAACCTTACCCGTCGCTGTATCTACATTAAAAGCTTTAAAAACCACTGCTACATCTAGCTTAATATCCGACGCATTGATTTGATCAGAGACAATGGCGATATGATCTGCACCTACACGCATAGGCTGTTTGGATGTTAAGAGCGTCATCCAATGATCTAAAGATAATTGGCTCACGGAAATATAAAAACTTTCGCCATTAACCTTGATGCGGCCATTGATTTCATTAAGCACGATCGATGCCAACGAAGATTGGGCCCGACGAATTGACAATTGAGACACATGCACCCCAGGCTGCTTGTTTAAACCTTGAGTAATGGCATATTCCCAAAAACGCGGCATTTGAGAAAGATACACACAGGCGCCCACCATCAGCAGCGCCAAGACCACCAAGCCCATTAGAAAAATTTTAAGACGCATGTTCTTTTTTTACCGGGTATAAAATAGAGGTCATAATAGAAACTGATATTGCCAGGGCAATAAACCCTAAGGCCACCACAATAGGGATATGGACATAATGCTCGATGAGCATTTTTATTCCTACAAAAACCAAAATAACCCCCAAGCCATAATGCAAATGATGGAAAAGATTCATCAGTCCTGCCAGGGCAAAATACATGGCCCTTAACCCTAAAATGGCAAAAATATTCGACGTGTAAACAATAAACGGGTCTTTGGTAATAGCCAATACTGCCGGGATGGAGTCTACGGCAAAAATCAAATCTGTGGTTTCAATGATAATTAAAACGATAAGTAATGGCGTTGCGTGCCAAACATTATTTAATCTAACCAGGAATTTATCATCCACATAATCTTTCGTAACTGGAACAAGTTTTCTAAACCACTTAATGACGATATTTTTCTCTGGGTCAATCTCCTTATCCTTCTCAAAAAATAATTTAAAACCAGTAAACACCAAAAACCCGCCAAAAATATAAATCAGCCAGTGGAATTTATTAAGCAAGGCAACACCAGCTAAAATAAATACCGCACGCATAATTTGCGCACCGATAATCCCCCAAAACAACACCTGTCGCTGATGAATGGCAGGCACCTTGAAATATCCAAAAATCAGCAAGAATACAAATAAATTATCAATGCTAAGAGACTGTTCAATCACGTATCCTGTCAGAAATTCTAGGGCCTTGGTATGACCCAAATAATGATAAACCCCTAGATTAAATAATGCTGCAAGCGTCATCCAAAATACGGTCAAGGCAATAGCTCGACGAAAAGTCACTGTCTTACCTGCGGGACTTAAAATAAAGGCATCGATGAGAATCAAGGCAATGACAAAAACGTTAAAAATAATCCAAACCATAGGTGATGTGGTATCAATCATGAACGCAATTTCCCTTTCTGATAAAGGCCAGACTTTCCACCACTTTTATGCACCAAAGATATTCCTTCAATAGCCATCTCTTGCCCTGCCCACTTCATCATGTCATAAATAGTTAGGCATGCCGCACTGACTGCGGTTAAAGCTTCCATTTCTACACCTGTCTTGCCGCTGGTTAACACCTCTGCCTCAACCTTCACTTGATTGCTCGAAGATATGGGGGTAATGGTCACTAAAACTTTTTCTAACATCAAAGGATGACATAGCGGGATTATTGCAGGCGTATGTTTCGCCGCCATAATGCCCGCTAAACGCGCTGCTTCTAAAACATTGCCTTTCGGGGATTTGTTTTGCACCAAAGCCTTATAGGCCGAAGGCTTAAGGCGAATATATCCCTGGGCAATAGCCCGACGGGAAGTAATCTCTTTATGACTGATGTCTATCATACCTGCACACGGAGTTTTTAATTTACTCATCTTCTTCTACCTTCTGACGATTTATTTTCTTAGCAGCCTGTTTTTTCTTGGCCTTCAGCATTTCTTCCTTACCCTTACGGCTTCGGCCCCTGCTTTGGCGACGTTTTAATTCCCGTGCCTGGCGCTCAATTCTTTCCTTTTGCTTTTTACGTTTTTCAATTAAACACAGAATTTGTAACCAGGCCGCTCGACGATTAGCCAGCTGTGTGCGATGCTCCTGGCATTTAACCCTAAGCCCCGTTGGCAGATGCACAATGACCACACAGCTTGCGACCTTATTGACGTTTTGCCCTCCAGGCCCCTGGGCATGGGTAAAACGTTCTTTAAAATCAACTGGCCTTAAGCCCATGGCTAAAATGGTTGATTCAACGTGATCCTGCATATTTTCTCTCAAAAAGCACACCGCACCATTGTTTTGCTTTAACAATTTTAACTAGCTTTAACGGCTGGTCTGCAAAGCCTTGTTTTAATTCGGTCAAACGCTCCAAAGAAATTCCAGAAACCGCAAGCAAACCACCTTGTTTCACAAAAGACACAATACGCCGACGGAATTTAATTAAATCATGGGTAATTAAATTGGCAGCTACAAAATCATATTTTGTCTTATCTTGATATTTGCTGATATCTGCCAAAATAACTTTCGCCGTCAATCGGTTGAGTTTTAAATTACTTTTAGCTGCCTCTACACTTAAATCCCCAATATCCAAGGCAACCACGTCCCGTGCCCCATATTTAAGCGCCACCATAGCCAAGACACCTGTCCCTGTACCAATATCTAATACCTTCTTCAATTGCCCCTGATGATCTTCAATCATTTGGGCGACAATGCGCGTTGTTTCGTGCAAGCCTGTACCAAAAGACAGCAATGTATCCATCAATATAAATGGACGTCCTGCACGTTTTTTATATTCTTTCCGATGCCACAATGGCACAACATCCATATTCTTTGTTAAAGGGGCTGGCTTCCAAACAGACTTCCAACGGGTTGCCCAATCCTTGGGCTCTAAATTACGATATGAAACTTTAATTCCAGGAATTTTTAAACGATGTAAAAAATCAGCAGCGGTTTTAATGCGAGGATCATGGTCGCTATATACACTTACGTGGTGTTTTTGATTGTAATGCTCATCAATGATGTTTTGGTCTTCAAATCCTAATGAACCTAGCACCCCCCGGATTAACGGCACAAGGGTTGGCGTGGCACACGCAACTGTGAGTGATTTAATATTTTTCGGAATGCGTTCTTGCACAGTCATGATGAATTAACGGCTAGATTTCTTGGTCCGATGCATTGCCTTATCTGCCATAACAATTAACGCATCTGCGTCAAGCGCATTATTGGACGAAAATACGCCAGTACCGACGGAAAAGGATAAAGGTATTTTTTTACCGCTCACTAAAAGATAACCACTCGAAGCCAAGAATTCTTTGATGCGAAGAGCCGGAATTTGAGCAGATTCCCCTGGCGTTTCTGTTAAAATTGCCAGAAACTCATCCCCACCAAAACGCCCCACAATATCTGTTTCACGGAAACCATCTTTCAAAATGGCAGCAAATTTCTTAATCACCCGGTCCCCCACCAAATGCCCATATTGGTCATTGATGGTTTTAAAATTATCCAAATCAAACAACAAACACGATAACGGCAGATTATAACGACTGGCACGCGCTACTTCATATTCCAAACGTTGAATCATGGTCCTTTGGTTAAATAAACCTGTGAGGCCATCACACTGGGCCATTTGACGCAGGCGCTTCTCTAAGCGACAACGGCCACTGATATCCTGAAAGGTCAACAGCCAACGCACCATCTGGGGCGATGATTTAAGGCAAGCTGTTTTTATAACAACATCCCGACGAACACCTGTAAGCGTTGCCAATTTAATCTGCTGATCGCGACCAATCGATTTAGGAGTTAAGTCTAATTCATTACGTTTTTGCCAGTGTTCCAATAAAACAGGCAGGGTGCCAAATAAGACTGCAGGCTTACGGGCACGAAAAAGTTTAAAGGCAGCTGGATTAGCCTGGTAGGTTTTATAATTCTCGCCCGTCGGGGATTGACTATACTGGTCTACAACGACAATAGCAACAGGATTAGACTCAAAAGCGATTTGAAAATCTTGAGGCTTATATTTCAAAAGGCTGCTAGCTAAGGTCTTTCGCTCGATATATTTAGGCATTTTATTTTTCAAACTTGATTAACGACGGCGCATACTCCTTGGGCGCTTCATAGCCAAGTAAGTTTAATAATGTCGCAGCCACATTGGCCAGGCCTTGGCCTGGAATATTTGCCATCACATATTCACCATTGTAATTAGGATCAACAATGGCGCATGGCACAGCATTTAATGAATGCGCCGTGCTGACTTGTTTTTTACCGTTTTTGACAGTGAACATCTCGTCGGCATTTCCATGGTCTGCTAAAATAACCGCTATCCCATTCACATCCTTGATAACAGGCAAAATTTTCCTTAAGCCCTCATCAACTGCTTCCACAGAGGTAATAATAGCTGCTGGAACACCGGTATGGCCTACCATATCGCCATTAGGATAATTGATACGACCAAATTTGTACTTCCCGCTTTTTAAAAGCTCGATGGTCTTATCTGTAATCTCATCTGCCTTCATGCGGGGAGCTGTATCAAAACGTATTTTATCCGACGGGATTTCTACATATTTTTCCAAAGCTTCATTAATATAACCTGACTTATTCCCATTCCAGAAATAGGTCACGTGTCCAAATTTCTGGGTTTCCGATATGGCAAAGGCAGGGATATTATTGGCACACATGTAAACACCAACGGGGCCATCAATTTGTGGCGGAGCAACTAAAAAATGCTTAGGGATATGCAAATCCCCGTCGTATTCCATCATCCCGGTAAATAGAACATCAGGAACACGCACACGGTCGAATTTATCAAAATCCTTTTGCTCAAAGGCCATGGACAGTTCAATGGCCCGGTCCCCACGGAAATTAATTAAAACCACCGCATCCCCATCTTCAATTGTACCGACGGGTGAGCCATCATCTTCAATAACAAAGGAATCCAGGTATTGGTCGGTGATTTTAGGATCTTCCTTGTAATAGGTTTCAACAGCCTCTTTAGCAGAGCTAAACCTGCGGCCGCGGCCTAAGACATGCGCTTTCCATCCGCGTTCAACAATGGTCCAGTCGGCATTATAACGGTCCATGGTCACAACCATACGTCCACCACCGGAGGCAATGCAATAATCATAATTCTTATGGCTTTGATTAACTTCCTTGAGCACTGCTTCAATTTTTTCAATATACGTCAATGCAGATTTTTCAAACACATCACGGCCATCTAATAATACATGGATGCGTACGCGCTTGATCCCTTCTGCTGCTGATTTCTTAACCAAGGCAATCAACTGGTCAATATGGGAATGCACATTACCGTCGGATAAAAGCCCGATAAAATGCAAAATTTTATCTTTTGATTTAACTTGCTGAATAATCTGGTTCCAAATTGGCGTTTGAAAAATTGCCCCGGAATCAATGGCTTTTTGCACCAGCTTGGCCCCTTGGTCAAATACCCGCCCAGCCCCTAAGGCATTATGCCCTACTTCACTATTGCCCATATCATCGTCGCTGGGCATACCAACGGCTTTGCCATGGGCTTTAAGTGTCGTGTATAATTTACTTTGCATTAAATCATCCAGGCAGGGTGTTTTTGCCAAATAAACCCCGTCGCTCTCATCTTTCTTGCCCAAACCAACCCCATCCATAATAATTAAAAGCACCGGACCTGGACGGCCTTGAAAATTACTTAATTTCTTTAATTCGTAAGACATATGACTCCTTAATGAGTCCCGCCTAGAAGCGGGACGAAATTAACCTCGAGCCTATGGCGAGAGGTCTCATTTATTAAAATTTAACTTCTGGAACCTGTTCTTGAGCTTTTTGTGTGGCCTTAAAATAAACAGCCGGCTCAACTAATTTTGTTTGTGCGGCAAAGAAACGGCCAAATAAAGAAGCTTGATAGGAGTTAAACATCTGCACAGATTCATTATAACGCATGCGTTCAACAGCAATGCGATTTTCTGTCCCCTCGAGCTGTGCTTGCAATGTTAAAAAAGTTTGATCTGCTTTTAAGGTTGGATAATTCTCAGAAACCAAAAGCAATTTGGACAATGCCCCTGTTAAGGCATTGGCAGCTTCCACTTTTTCTGGCACTGATGCCGCTTGCGCCCATTGGCTGCGTAAACGTGTCACTTCTGTAAACACGCCACTTTCATGAGCTGCATATCCTTTAACCGTGTTGACCAAATTGGGGATCAGATCAAACCGACGCTGTAATTGATTTTCAACCTGGGCCCAGCTGGATTTGACCTGTTGATCCAAAGCCACCATCCGGTTAAAACCGCCTTGATACCAGTTAAAAACTGCAAAACCCAAAACAACAATAACACCCAATCCAATTAAAAAATTTTTCATATTCCCTCTCTTGTTTTACCATCCACCACTAGAACCGCCACCACCACTCATTCCACCACCAAATCCACCAAAACCTCCACCAAAGCTACCTGATGAAGACCCAAAGCCACCTGAAGAGCCAAATCCTCCTCCATAACCGCCTCCAAAACCACCAACTCCAGACCTCATACCTCTGGAACGAAAAATCAAAAACATGATGATAATAAAAAAGATCAGGGCAAATATTACATCTGAAATCGTTTTACTAGTCAGGGCATCTTCATAAACACGCAAATCCTGGCCGGTAATCGTTACATTATATTCCCGGGCAACAAGACTGACAATAGCTTTAGTGGCATTTACGATCCCACTGGAAAAATTTCCTGCCCGAAAGGCTGGGACGGCAATATTTTGAATAATCTGATTACACAATGCATCTGGCAAGGCCCCCTCTAAACCATATCCTGTTTCAATGCGCATCTTATGGTCTTGGGAAGCAATTAAAAATAAAACCCCATTATTCTTTTCTTTTTGCCCTATACCCCATTTCTTAAAGAGCGTGACTGCATATTCTTCAATCGTGACCGGGGATGTGGTTTTTACAGTCACAACAGCAACCTGGGCTGTTGTTTTATCTTCCAGCTCTTGAAGCAAGGATGTAACAACCGATTGATCATTGGTTGCTACTAATCCCGCTTCATCTGTGATGTAGCCCTGATATGACGGATACGATGGCTCAATCGCCCACGCACACGTCGTCGACAAAAACAAAATACTTAATAAAACCCATTGCCTCATATATTATTGACACCATTTGCTAATTGTTCCAAAACTTGTAGATAATTCTTAAACAAAATAGAAAACTGGTCCGACGGCAGGGACTTTTCTTTATTTCTTATTTGATAAATAGAAAGCAAGGTTTGGGTATCGACGGCAAAAGCAGTTCCTAACTGACGCAAAACCTCTGCCTTATTTTGAGCTGGCTGTTCGTTCTTTAAAATTAATAAATGACGGAACACAGGAATTAAGGTGTTTAATGAATCACCCAACAAAACCTTGGCGGCATCTGGATGGGAAAAAACCTGCATATACGCCTGTGTGAGGCGAATAAACTTGCCTTTAATTTGCTGTTCACAAAAAAGACGGATATTACGACGATCAATATTTAAACTGCCAAAGAAATCCTCGCCAAAAATAACAATATGCTGCTTTTGAATATCTAAAAATTCAATTGGAAACACATCTGCAGAATCCAAGACATACTGTTTGGTCATCACTAATGGGGCACTGATTTTATCTGCAGCTGCCTGCTTTAACTGCCCGGAAATTTTAGTCATTGATTCAAAATCCATCCGGTCGACTAAAATTAAAATATTCACATCCGAAGCTTTGGCAACAAAATGCTGGCCTGCACTAGAACCATAGACTGTCAAAGATAAAACATTCGAACCTAAAGCTGCCAATACCCCCTCGGCAAAACGGGTCACACCCTTTTGGATTGAAGATGGCAACTGTTCTATATTCTTAAGCATTGCTGTGTTTGGACTTTTTCTTGGAAACAGGCTTGGCAGGAACTAAGGCGTGGTATTTGACCCAGGCAGCAGCATGCTTTTTAAGCCAGTCTTCCGCAGCTGCTTCAAAACCAATATCATAGCCGGCAATTTCGCTTTCCAACCATTTATGACGATTGATTTCTGCGATCACTTTTTTATTTCTTAAAAGTTTTTTCGGATCTAAAGACACGTCGCCCTCTCAAATATTTTTCTTATTCTACCTTAAGGCGGGCCTTAGACGCAAGCAATTACTGGGCAAGCTTATGTTCTTAACATTTTGAGATTGCTGCGGATATGATAAGCAATAATACCAAAAGCAACCCCTACATTTAAGGAATTCTTAATACCTGCCATATCAATTTCAACCGCACAATCGCATAAGGAAAGGATATCTTCTGCAACCCCACTGACCTCATTGCCGACAACCAGGCACACAGGACCTTTGGGAACAAACTGATCGTGAGAAATACTTCCCTCCATCTGCTCTAAGAATACAATTTGATACCCCTTGGCTTTTAAGTCCTTAATACATTCCAGGGAACTTTTATGGTATTCCCATGGCACATGATTTTCAGCACCTAAGGCAATTTTTGTAATTCCTGATTGTGGCGGATAGCCCGTAAAGCCGCATAGGTATAGCTTTTCCATTCCTACCCCGTCGGCAGTACGAAACATGGCCCCTACATTGTGTAAACTTCTGATATTATTGATCACCGCACAAAAGGGTAATTTGGGTTTATTTAATCCTTGGACCTGACGGCTGACAATTTCTTCATGAGTTAATTTACGCATTATGTTCTCGAATCCATGGTTAAGGTGCATTTTTGATTAATACAGGCCGCAATAGGTGTTGAGCAATAAAAATCACAATACGCCCCATGATAATCCTTACATTGCGCTGTATGCTTAGCTTGATACTGTTCATAAAACTTCTTGTTAATGGGAGCTCCACAGGAGCAATCTCCACAATGCGTAGGCATGACCACACAATCTTCATTCAACTCGCATATTTGTTCTTCTGGGAGAATTTTCATCTCATTGAACTCACCTTTCACCCACCCACATTTTTGATCAAAACATTTACATTTTAATCCACGCTCACCTGGGGTCATGCTATCGGTACATTTTCCAAGCACACTTTGAAAAGAAGACGAATTTTGAGCATACGCCTGGCTATTGGCACAAACGGTAGAACCACCACACCCTCCGGCGACACATTCTTCGGATGATTGGCAAGAATAAAAATCTTCAGCGTGAACTGTGGTGATCGTTAATAATACCCACAGGACTATTCCGTAGGTGCGCATAATTTTTCCCATTCCTGACCAACAGCTTCTGTTAGCGGTTTAATCACCTTATCGGAAAAATCAAATGGCACACCAGCAGCCGCATACAATTCTGGTAACGGACGTGAACCACCCAAGGCCAATGCTTTCTTATAATTGCCAAGCGCCAAAGACGGATTCTTTAACGAGGTTTGCCAAATACCTAAAGCACCCAACTGGGCAATGCCATATTCAATATAATAAAACGGCACTT
>CAZHGK010000066.1:0-3916 GCA_964532095.1 uncultured Planctomycetales bacterium
TTACGGAAAACAAGGATTTACAGGTATTAAAACGGTAAGCTATGGTCAAGAAAACATTCACGAATCTTAGAGACAGGTTGGACCATAAGCTCCGCCATGCTTGTGAAAGGTTGTCAAAAGATACCCGAATTGTCATTATTGTGATTTTCATTATCGGGGGTAGTATCCTCTCGATTTACTGGACGATTTCGTCCATATACAATATGGGTAAAAAGAGTGCCGAAAAAGATTTTATGGAGATTAAGCATATTGAACGCTTGAAGCTTCAACGCAAAGACAATATTAACCAGTATCAATTAAAAGAATATGGAACAAAATCAGAATTTGAATAAATTGGAAGGTCTGACTTTGAACGCTTTGGCTAGTTACTCAAGCATATCAAATTTACCAGCTAGCGGGTCAGTGCTTACTATCACAAATCCTTTCGTAAAATTTCTTAAATGCTGGTCTGGCAGCCGTGGGATTGTCTTGAGAAAATTTCCCCTCTACATAGCTTTGCGATAAATTGATTTTCACCCAAACTTCTTTCCCATTGATTAGCTTATTTATAAAATCTTTCTTAACCTCATAACGCTTAGATGACCAGTTTGCAGCTGTATTTTCATACGTGACTAAATCGATTTTAGTTATTTCATCGATAGACTCGAGTTTAATTTTCTCTCCATCTACATTAAATTCCAAAGACTCTTTGGATGTGAAATTGTGTGCTCCATATACAATAGCTGTTAATATTACGTCTTCTGTACCCATTCTTGAGGTCTTATAAAGACCCAATTTAATATCTGCATTCATGCCATTCTGAACCCAAGCTGGTTCCATTGTGATTTCAGTAGCTTTATCAAATCCTGAAACACTTTCACTAATGGAACCAGGCAAAGAGGCGCAGCCCCCTAACAGTAAATATCCTAAAATAACTAGTTTTGCCTTCATTTAAGTCCTTTCTTTTAATATTTCCAGAATGGTAAATAGCATATCACCCAACGCGTTTGGTGTAAAGAATGGCGTGCTGGGTTTATACTTTCCGATATGAATACGGATCAAGAAGTAGTTAAAAAATTCTCTCGAAGATTGAAGGAATTGAGAATAAAGCAGCGATTGACGCAAGAAAAGCTTGCGGAAATTGCGGATATTTCTTATAAAAATATCCAGTATCTTGAATCCAAGAATCCTACCTCCCCAAATTTGATAACTTTGAGTAAACTCGCAAAAGCGTTTGGCATAAGCCTCTCACAACTTCTAAAATTCTAAGCTGCTTCAACACCCTCATCCTTTACTAAAAGATTATCAAAGCTTATAATCTAGGCTTGATGAAAAAAACATACATAACAAACTCACAGCTTATATCCACCGGGGTGTTGGATGAATTTTTGAATCACATTAAAAAGCCATCCGGAGGGAAGCATTGGATGTCCATTAAGGACCGCGTGTCTATAATCACCCATAATATGAATTATCTGATACAAGAAAAAGAAAAAAGGAAAACTGATTCAGCCCGAATATATTTAAAAAGATTAAAGAATGATATGGCAAGATTGTCCCGCCTAGAAACACATCGTCATATCTATGACCAAATGCAAAGACTTTTCGATATTGAGATCAAGGTCGGACTTGAATACTGTCGTAG
Organism: uncultured Planctomycetales bacterium; assembly: GCA_964532095.1. GTDB lineage: Bacteria > Omnitrophota > Gorgyraeia > Zapsychrales > Fredricksoniimonadaceae > CAZHGK01. Next base: position 1,625 of record CAZHGK010000066.1, read on the forward strand.
ATTCAGACCACTTACCAACGATTTCAGCATAAACTTATTTATTTTTGTTCTTTATACAAAAACATTTAGGGACTTAAATAAGCCTAAACGACTTGAGATTATTTCTGACATTTATTTGTTAATTCGCGACACCCCAAAAGACTTTAAAGGATGGAAAGAAAAGGGTGAATCCTTTAATGATTCAAATGTTATTGAAACTATCAAAAAAAGGATCCAACGAGTTTCTGGCTATTTTAAAGATTATCTAGCAAGCAAAGAATATAAAGCATTTGAAAAAATACGTCTTGTAATGCTAAAAGAGCATATAAATAATGGCATATTCGCCCCCATGAATGATAAAAACTTAAAATTATATATTAGAGACTTTGATCTTGTAGCAAAAATTGACCAAAGAATAAAAGAAACAAAAAAACAATTCGATGGGATGAATATTTTGGAAATTCCTATGATCTTGGATTCATTAAAAATAAAAGATCCAGCCGCCAATATTTATAAAGCACTTCTTGCAGATGCTGACTTTATTAATGCCTTCCGAACTCCTATAAAATAGATTCTACACAACCAATTAAAAAAGACATGCCCCCTCCTTAAAAAAGCTACCCCTCTGTCCCTAGTTTGACCTTTCCTTCCAAAGTATTATAACCAGCATTAAAGACTTCCAACCTTGTGCTGGTTACATTATGTTGTCTGACAAAGCCATTAAAGAATTTCAAGAAATTTACTTCAAAAAATCTGGTAAGCAGCTTTCTGTTGAAGAAGCCACGAAGAAGGCGCTCAATTTGATTCGCTTATATAAAGCAATTTTATGCCCTTCAGGAATTAAAGAAGAGGAAGAATTTCAAATATGAGACACAAGAAGAACAAGCATCGTCGTTTTGTCTTGTTGGAACGTAATACGCTTTTGAGTCCAGAATGGCAGAATTTAAGCCATTCTGAAATGATTGCCTATATCTACATTAAAAACAATTTCAACGGGGCAAATAATGGAGCTATCCCTTTGAAATATGCTGAACTTAAAGGAATTTTTGCACCCGCCACATTATCAAAGGCTTTAAAGGGGCTACAAACTAAAGGATGGATCGAAAGGACTGAACACGGCGGATTATATCGATATTACTGTTTGTATAAATTGACAGGTACACATGACGTTATTTAATGACCACACACATGGCAGAGTCTATATAAGAATACAGTTTCTGAAGTGTCAAAATAAATCTTCTCCTGTGTGGACACTTCAAAAGTTGAACAGTGAATTCTTTCAAAACTGAATCGACACTTCAAAAAATGAATAGTGACGCTTCAAATAATGTAGTTGAACTGGGAGGTCGTATGGTTACACCGATTAAAGCAATAAAAGCATATTGTCAGCAGTGTTCCAATTATCAACCAAGTGAAATCAGAAATTGCGTTATAACAGAATGCCCTCTTTATCTCTTTCGATTGGGCAAGAATCCAAACAGGAAGGGCATTTGAAGGGGTCTCTTTTGCCAAATTATAAGTCTCAAGAGCCCATTTTGTAGTCTTGGTAACGAATCTAAGGGGTATTTAAGGTGATCGTCTTTAAATTCTTAAAAAGTGAGCTGAGATGCGTAAAATGGGAATTTTGCACGTCCATAAAAGGATTAAAGAGTTTTGTCTGTCCATAAAAAGATAAAAAAGATTTTTCGGACACCCTAAAAGGAGTTTCGCAACACCATAAAAGAGTTTTCACAAACCCTCCAAAGAGGATAAAAAACATTTAAAGTAGTTTCGTTACACCATAAAAGGAGTTTTCCGACACCTTAAAAGATAATTTTACGAGCCCATAAAAGGGAGTTTTTGGAGTCCATAAAAGAAAAGAATGGCAATCTAAACAAAATTGTATTTTGAAAACCAATGCAATAAGGAGATAATATGTGTAATCTACTTCAAGTCAAAGAGGCTGCAAAACTACTCAAAGTTACTAGTCAGACACTACGTAACTGGGATAAACAAGGAAAACTAAAACCTCATCGTCACCCCATGAGCAACTACCGGCTATACAAAAGATCAGATTTATTAAAGTTAATTAAACAAATCGAGAAATGAACACACAAACATCCACTCTCCGTTATTTCTTGTATGCCCGTAAATCTTCCGAGAGTGAAGATAAACAGGTCGCCTCTATCTCTTCACAAATAGATGAACTTAAGAAACTGGCAAAAGAAAATAACCTTAAGATTATCGATATTCTTACTGAAGAAAAATCTGCTAAAGCTCCCGGCAGACCTGTTTTTAATCAAATGCTTCAAGATATTCATGACAGAAAAGCTG
>CAZHGK010000066.1:3926-10202 GCA_964532095.1 uncultured Planctomycetales bacterium
GATGCTTGAAAGAATCTATAAAGGCGAGGCTAACGGAATCATTTGCTGGAAACTAGATCGTTTAGCACGTAATCCCGTAGATGGAGGTAATATTACTTGGATGCTTCAACAAGGAGTACTCCATCATATTCAAACATTTCAAAGAGCTTATTCTCCAACTGACAATGTAATTATGATGAGCGTTGAATTTGGCATGGCCAATCAATTCATTCTGGATTTAAGTGTGAATACCAAACGTGGCCAACGAAGCAAAGCTCAAAATGGTTGGCTTCCCCATAAACCGCCTATCGGATATTTAAACAATAAATATAATACGCCAGATCACCAGCCCATTTATAAAGATCCCCAACGATTTGATATGGTGCAAAAGCTCTGGAATATTCTCCTTGAGAAGAAATGCAGTTTGGATGAACTTTATGTCGCTGCCAGCAAAATGGGACTTATCAGTCATACTGATAATGCGTATGCCCGCAGTTCATTTCACCGCCTTTTTCGTAATCATTTTTACTATGGACGTTTTGAATGGGATGGCATTATGTATGATGGCAAACACGAAGCCATGATAACTAAGACAGAATTTGATCTTGTACAACGTATTCTAGATGGACGTGGATTCACAAAAAAAGTAAATCACGTGTTTGCTTTTACTGGTCTTATTCGGTGCAGTTGCGGAGCTTCAATTACTGCCGAAGATAAAGAGAAACATCAGAAGAATGGGAACGTACATAAATATAGCTATTATCGATGCACCAAACGCATTAAACGTGACTGTCCTGAAAAACCAATTAGCAGTAAAGAACTTGAAGCGCAAATTTTAAATGTTTTAGGAAAAATAAGTATTCCTGCTGAATTCCATCAATGGGCAATTAAATATCTACGGGAAGAGCAATCCAAAGAAGTCGATGACCGTGAAGGAATTACCCAAGCTCAACGCAAATGCCTCGATAGCTGCGTCAAACGCCTCGATATGCTCTTAAATATGCGCCTTAATGGTGAACTGACATCAGATGAGTTTAAAGCCAAGAATGAAGCACTAGTGAAAGAAAAGCACAAATATGAAGAACTCCTGAAGGACACTTCAAAACGCCAAGAGACTTGGCTAGATAGGGCTGAGAGACTTTTTTCATTTGCTGAAACAGCTAAGCAACGCTTTGAAAAAGGCACTCTATATGATAAACGTGAGATCCTCTCCACTCTAGGATCGAACCTCCTACTTACAGAGCGTGCTCTCAAGGTTCCCTTCGATAACGACCTCGCTATCTTCTTAGAGGTCGCACCAGGGGTTCAAGCCCTACATAATCGGTTAGAACCTCTTCAACTAGCTGGAAAATTAATAGGTTGGGAAGATTTATACTCGAAGAATAAAAAATGGGGTGAGTGACGGGATTTGAACCCGCGACCTGAAGATCCACAATCTTCCGCTCTAACCAACTGAGCTACACCCACCATGTTACCGCAAAGTACAAAGCCATCCTAGAAAGACATGGTTGTTAGTGCAAATTTCCTTAAATTCCATCCAGAACGATTTGCCACCCACCATGCTTCAGAGGGGCAATAGATTAGCAAAAAAGCTTAGTCGACACAAGTAAAAGACTTATACCCCTTGCATCGCTTCAATCACACGCTGGCTGACACCTTCGCGGCTTAAATAGGCCGTGTCATCCGCAGTTAAGGTAAACTTGGTGTTTGACGCTTTGATCTTGCTGATGATCTCGTCGCTGGACACACCTTGCTTGCTTAACTCTACAATGCCCGACATGGTTAATTTTTCTGTTGCTTCCGTCGATGCTGTTGAGCCACTTGCTGGCTTTTCAATTTGGGAACCTACCATAGCCCCACCTGCTGCTCCAGCTGCCCCACCAATTAATGCGCCTTCAAGCCCATGGCCACTTTGATGCCCAACAATCCCGCCCACAGCCGCACCTAAAATCCCGCCGAAACCTGCTCCTTCGCCAATCCTCGTCTTATTTTCTGCACAACCACCCAACACAAACATCGCAACTAAAACACCTAACAGATAAGAATTTTTGTTCACAGACTCCTCCTTATGATGATTGAATTTATACCAAAAAATAATGCGTCCCAGGGAGGAATCGAACCTCCGGCCCACAGCTTAGAAGGCTGTTGCTCTAATCCAACTGAGCTACTGGGACAATGCTTTAAATATACCATGCCACAGAATAAGTGCACATTTATATCAGATTTCCCCCCGACTGTCCAGTCGTAGACGAAACTCCAAACATCGACCGCGGCAAGGCATATTGGCCAATCATCGCCTGATTAACCCCATCACGCCGGGCAAAAATAATCGTGTAATCATCCACAAATACCGGCACCCAATTCTCATCCTTAACTCGGGCCAGCAAAAAATTCTGCCCCCACGGCGTTAAATCATGCCGATAGAAATAAATCACCTGAAAATGGTACTGACTATCAACCTTACGCCACACCTCCTCCCGTTCTTGCATGGAAATGTACACATCTTTAAAAAACTCCGACGGGAATGCTTCCTGCCGATTATCCACAAACACCTTTTCCTGTCCTGCAAAATGAAAAATCAAATACCCGCCAATATCATAATTGCTAAATATTGGGCCCTTGAGCCCTGCTTGCTTAAAAAACATGGCCGATTGTTCAACCCCTGACGCCTCGCCAATGCCCGTCATCACCGGCTTAAACCAAAAACTAGCAGCCAACCCAAACGCCACAATCAAAACCATGATCGCCGACATGATCCCCGCCATCTTCGTCGACAAACGCTGCTGGACAATATGCAAACCATACGCCCCAACAACCACATAAAAATACCCAAAATGATTAATCAGCCGCACTGCCTTGATCCCTGCCGCCATGGTCACGAGCAACAGAATAACCAGCGGCCATTTGATTTCTCGACGGCTTAAAACCCAGTTGATAACAATCACACAACAGGAAAAGGCACAAACCAGCAAATACCATGGATAGGTAAAATCATCCTTAAAGCGCTGCATCATGAAAAACACATTTTGGTTTTCTGCCAAGCGGTATCCAAACCCTTTAAAAATATTTAAAGGTGTCAGCGCCCCGGCAATGCCTGACGGGTTAATAACACTTACCGCCAGCAATGCTGCTGCCAAATACAACATATTCCGACGGGAAATATCTTTAACAGGCGATAAAAAAGCAAACGTCAACGCCATAAATGGCCCCATGATAAAAAAGATATGCGTATTAACCCAAATGATCTGGGCCAGCAATAACCCTATGGCCACTGAAAGAAAGGGAATTTCCTTTAAATGCCAACGGATTAAAAGCCATAGGTATAAGCCCATCATTAAAACGCTCACCCCCTCTGGCCTGATTTCCTGACGGTCAACAAGCAAAGGCAAGGCAATGATCGTCGCTGTTAAGGCTGCCAGTTTTGAGGAAAGCCGACGAGCAGCATCAAAATACAATAAAAACGCCACGAGCATTAACACAATGTAGGCAAGGGAAACACCTTTAAAGCCGGCAGCCTGATAAATAAGAAATGACAGCAGGCCAAAAAACCAGTGATGATTTACAAATGGATAATCAGGATAGGTGAATGAATAATAATTGCGGTATAACACATCAAAATGGCCCTGGCATATCTGGGCGCCATTTTGGATATGCCGGCCAATGTCGACGGCAGTTAAATTAATCGGCACTGCCAAATGCCACGCACAAATAGCTAAAATGCCCAGCAAGGCCAGAATAAAACAAACCTTATTGCGCAACGGTAAATAATCCATGGTTATGTGGCGTTTAATAATTGAGCGGTGCGAGCAATGTGACGCTGTTTTAAGACTTCGCCCGCTAAAGCCTGGGCTTCTGGCAAAAGTATTTCTGATAATTGCTGATGGACCTTGGGCAAATAATGCGCATCAAGGGAAAATGAACGCAGCCCAATCCCTAACAAGAACGGGATGTATTTCGCCTCGTGCGCCATATCCCCGCAGATGGACACATCCTTATTGTGCCGACGGGCAGCCTGGACAATCTTGGCCAGCGCCCTTAACACCGACGGATGGTGCGGCACATACAAATCAGCCACCTTTTCATTGGTGCGGTCAACCCCTAAAAGATACTGCACCAAATCATTCGTCCCAATGGAAAAGAAATCCGCTTCTGCTGCCAAATCATCAATGATCTCTAAAACCGATGGCAATTCCACCATGATTCCTATTTGCGGATTAGGGTGATGCTCTACCTTTTCTATCTTCAATTCATGCAAGCATTCTTGCACAACACCTTTGGCTTGCTGGAATTCGTCGACGGATGAGATCATGGGAAACATCAGCCGGATATTGGCGCCAAACCCTGCACGCAACATTGCCCGGATTTGTGCGGCAAAAATATCTTTATGTTTTAAAGAAAAACGTATTGATCTTAGGCCCAAGAACGGATTCTCTTCCTTGCCGTAATCATAATAGGAAAGGGCCTTATCCCCGCCAATGTCAAGCGTACGCAGTGTCACGGGTTTGCCGGGCATGCCGGTAACTAAGCGGCGATAGATTAAATACTGCTCTTCTTCCGACGGAAAATTGCTTCGGATTAAAAACGGAAATTCACTGCGGTATAGCCCAATGCCGTGGGCCTTAAATTCATTGGCCGCTTGCAAATCCCCTAACAAATTGATATTCACCATCAAATTAATTGGCGTCCCATCCTTGGTCGTCGGGTTTTCCCTGATTAATACCTTCAGATGGTCGACCTTCTTGCTTAGCTCCTCGCGCTGCATGACGGTGCGGACCGTATCTTCCGCCGGGTTTAAATGCACATGCCCCATCACCGCATCTAATAAAAGCGGCGTTCCTGCAGGGACATTTAAAAGCCCCATTTCTTCAGCAACAACGAGCGGAATATCCAAAGAACGCGACAAGATAGCCACATGGCCGGTTACCCCGCCACTTAACAGCACAATCCCTTTGACCTTTTGGGAAAAAAGCTTTAAGGCATCCGACGGGAAAAGTTCCCTGGCAATAACAATGCGGCCTTCAATATCGCTATGGCTGTCTTTAAGTCCGGTCAGATTTTCCAACAAGCGCCGGCCCACATCCTTGACATCATAAATTTTCTCGCGCAAATAGCTGTCGGTGATGGAATTAAACTTGCGCACATATTCCTCGACGACAAGCACAATCGCTGCCGTGGCATCAAGCCCGCCATCCATGTGCCGGACGATTGCATCTGTAAATCCTTTGTCTTTAAGCATCAACAATTGCGCGGTAAAAATCATTGCTGCCACGTCGAATAATGTGTCTTCGACATTGGCCTGCAATTCCTGCAATTGTTTTTCTGTTTGCTCTATGGCATTAAAAAAATCTTCCTTGGTGTATTTGCTTCCAGGACGGACAAACCGCGACACATCGGTCATGGTTTCCTGGATAACAAAGGCTTCGGCCAAGGCCACACCCTCTGACCCGCAACGGCCCTTGATGAATTTTAAATCATCAAAGGCAACAGCCGGCTTTTCTTGCTTTTGGTCATTGAGAGTAATCAATAGCCGCGCGGTTTCAATGGTAGCTGCCAGTTGGGAGGTGATGGCACGAAAAACCTGGATATCTTCGGGAGTAAAATAATTGCGCTTAACGCTTTGGACAACCATGACGCCAATCTCAATGGCACCACGCACAATGGGCACTGCTAAAAACGATTCGTAGCGTTCCTCGCCGATGCCGGGGAAAAATCGGAAGTTAGGGTTATTCCGTGCCGAGCCTTCACAGATCGGACGCTTTTCCTTAAGGGCCAAACCCGTCAAGCCTTCGCCCAATTTCATTTTCACCTGGCCGATGGAGGAAGGATTTAATCCTTGCGTTGCTTTTAAAACCAATTCATTGGAATCTGGATAATAAATATAAATCGAACATACCTCACAGGCCATGTGGTGTGAGGTCATGACTGAAATTCTTTGCAAGAAATCTTCCATGCCCAGGGCGTCATGGAATAAACTGGTGAGCTCACTAACGTCACAAATGAATTTGGCGTGGTCTTTGCGATTCATACGAGAACTATTCTGGCGAAATTTACATTGTTTACAAGAACAATTTTTACATGCTATACTATCTGCCTTTATCGGATAGTGGTTCGATAGGCTCACCACTTTTCTAAAAGTAAAATCTTACAGGGAGTAACGCAGTTTCCGCCACAATGCGTGGCGGATCGGCCAAGCAGTGTGGCCGAGGCTAAATTTATATTTTACGGGGAGTAGCGCAGTTGGCTAGCGCGCTTGCTTTGGGAGCAAGAGGTCCCGGGTTCGAGCCCCGGCTTCCCGAT
>CAZHGK010000067.1:0-4265 GCA_964532095.1 uncultured Planctomycetales bacterium
TCTTCTGGATTAATACTTTCTGAATTTGCAGGGCTGGGTGTTGATTCAGATTTGGCGTATTGCCCACCACCACCGTCTTCACTACGCTTGGGCATAAAATGCACACTATTGGCACTGATGCGTACCTTGCTTTGGGTTTTGCCGTCTTTTTCCCAACGGTCTTGCTTTAAGCGTCCCTCGATGATAATACCACTGCCTTTTTTTAAATATTTCACACAATTTTCAGCCATTGGCCCCCAAACTTCCACATCAAAATAAGAAACTTCCGTAACCTTTTCCCCATTTTTTATATACACACGATTATTGGCAATGGATAAACTGCCCACTGCTTTTCCAGAGGTGGTCATTTTTAATTCCGGATCTCTGGTCAAATTACCCATGATATTGACACTATTTAAACTCATGATCGGTCCTTTCGTAATTAACTTTATTTCGATTCCGCAGTATTTTCGTTATCTTTGCCTTCCTTGTCTTCCTTGTCTTCCTTGTCTTCTTTTTTATCTTTCTTTGCTATTCTTTGCTTTGCAATATGCTCTCTTTTTTGGCGCATGACTTTGCGATGATAGGAATTGCGTTCTTGGCGTAAATCCATGATCTTTTCCTGAAGCTCATGAATGCGGGCATTAATCTGAGGCAGTTGCGATTTAGAAAGCTTAATCTGTTCCATGGCCTGTTGGGTTTGAATACGCAAATCTTCTTTTTGTTTGCGCAGTTCGGCCATTTGCTCGCGCATACTTTTCATGGTTTCATCCATGCCCTTCTCAGTCGCAGACACCTTATCTATCTTTTTTTCTTCAGCTAAAACATTAAAGACCGACGTATTAACTAAAAATACCGATAACAATAAAATCTTAAATGTATTTCGCATTTCGCCTCCTTTATCCTTTTGCCCAAGAAAATTTATGGACTTCGTCAACAATTATTTTAAGCTTCAATGGATCAACATCTGGCATCACGCCATGGCTTAAATTAAAAATGTACTTGCGGTGCTTAAGCTTTGCTATTTTTAATAGCCGTCGGGTTTCAGCAACAATTGTTTTATCATCGGCGTATAACAAATTATTTAAGAAATTACCCTGAATACCCCGGGTAGTTTTAATTTTTCCAATATCCACGGTTTCACAAACGGATAATACATCAGCCCCACTTTTATCCATCAAATCTATTAAATGAGCACAATTTTTCAAATAATAAATCGATGGCAAATCTACCGACTTAAAAATTTTCTGCACATAGGGCAAAACAAATTCCTGATATTCTTCACGACGTAACGCACCTGCCCAGGTATCAAACAATTGAAAAGCTTTAATGCCCGCTTCCTTTTGTTGTTTCAAATACAAAATCGTATTATTTGTAAATAGGGTCATTAATTGATGAAAGAATTTAGGATTGCCATACAAAATACGATTTTGCTTATGGCATAAATAACTAAGCACGGTATACGGAGAGCCTGCAAAACCAATGAGCGGGATCAATTGAGGCAACACCGCATTGATCAATTGAATGGTGCGCGACACATGCGGCAGTCCGGAAAATTTCCCTAACCGTTTTAAATCCCCTTCATTATGAATGGGATTTTTCGTAACAGGGCCTTTACCGTCGATAAAATCAATATCAAAACCCATGCCTGACGGCATGGTTAAGATATCGGCAAATAAAATTGCAGCATCAACACCCAGGATTTCCAAAGGCTGCAAGGTAATAGCACCTGCCACCTCAGGATCACGGAATAATTCCCTTAACGGGCGTTGGGATTTTAAAGCCTGGTATTGTGGAAGATACCGGCCAGCCTGCCGCATAAACCAGACAGGGACGCGTTTGTTTTTACCTTTGAATGTTAAAAGAAAATCAGACTGTTCGAGAGAAACGTTTGTGCCCATTTTTTTGCCTTAAGTACCAGTCAAACCCCATGCACACATTGCGGACGAAAATCCGACCTAAATCAGTCACTAAAATGGTCTGGCCATCTAGTCGGATTAAACCATCTTCGATGCAATCACGGATATGTTGACCTTCGTTAATAAAATATTCATCAAAAGAACAATTAAAGCGTTTATTAAAAGCTACTTTATCAATTTTAAATGCACACATCAAATGGTTAATCACCCATTGACGAATTTGGTCATCGTTGGATAACGCCTTGCCCCGCTCAATAGGAATTTCATTTTTACCTAAAGAGGCGTAATATTCCGGTAATACTTTAATGTTCTGGATATAGCTGTTTTCTAGAAATCCTATCGCAGAAGGCCCTAACCCAATAAATTCATCTGCTGGCTTGAGTGTATAGCCCATAAAATTGCGATGCAATGTCCCTTCATTAAAGGCCTTGGCCATATCATCAGTGATTAAGGCAAAATGGTCCATGGCAATAGCCAAATACCCGCTGTCTAATAATTTCTGGCGGGACTGCAAAAAAATATCCAATTTCTCGTCCTGCACAGGAATAGCTTCCAGATTAAATTTATTCTGGGGCTTAGAAAGCCAAGGCACATAGGCAAAGCTATATAAGGCAATACGGTCTGGCTTTAAACCTATGACCATATCCACTGTTTTTCCAAAAGTTTCCCTGGTTTGATAAGGCAGGCCGTAAATTAAATCAAAATTAATGGAGGCAAATTTAAGACTGCGGGCCTTATCATAAATGCGTTTAACATAGTCAAACGGCTGGATACGATTGATATCGTCCTGAACTTTTTCATCAAAATCCTGCACCCCTAAAGAAATGCGATTAAACCCTAATTGTCGCAGAGCTGTTAATTTAATATCAGTGACTGTACGCGGATCAACTTCAATGGCAATTTCCCCATCTAAATCAACGACAAAATGTTGGTGCAATTTTGTCATGAGCCTTTGGCTTTGCTCAACACTTAAATAACTTGGGGTCCCACCGCCCCAGTGCAATTGTTTCACAACCGGACGCCGGCCAATGGACGCTGAAATCAATTCAATTTCTTTAAATAAATATTTTAGGAATTCATCACCGACGGCAGGATCTTGGGCACGGATCACCTTGTTGCAAGCACAAAAATAACACAATTGCTCGCAAAAGGGCACGTGGATATATAAAGACAGTGTTTTATCTGTTTGGCCAAAGGCTTTTAAGCAGGTTTTGTAATCATCGACAGCAAAATGACTGTTCCACTCCGGGGCTGTTGGATAGCTGGTATAGCGTGGCCCGGCAACATCATGCTTGATAATAGATTCTTTAGAAATGCTCAGCGACATAGGGGTCTATTATAACCTAAGGAAATAACTTACGGCGTAGATAATTTCAGGATGGCTTTACGGTAATGCTTATTCATCCGGGCGATATGGCTAACACTAATTTCTTTAGGGCATGCTGCCTCGCACTGGTATTCATTAGAGCAATTCCCAAAACCTTCACGATCCATTTGGTGGACCACGGCTTTAACACGGGTTGTCGCTTCAGGGGCCCCTTGCGGCAAAATATTTAAATGGGAAACCTTTGCTCCCACAAATAACATGGCTGAACCATTGGGACACGCTGCCACACACGCGCCGCACCCAATGCATTGGGCAGCATCCATAGCCACATCTGCATTTTGCTTAGGAACAGCGACGGAATGCGCATCAGGCGCCTGTCCTGTTTTGACACTGATAAAACCACCTGCCTGAATGATCCGATCAAAAGATGAGCGGTCAACAGCTAAATCTTTGACAACCGGAAAACCTTTGGCTTTCCAGGGTTCAATGACCAACGTTTGGCCATCTTTAAAATTACGCATATGCAATTGGCAAAGGGTTGTACCCTTTAATGGTCCGTGTGGTTGGCCATTAATAACAGCCCCACATGCCCCACAAATCCCTTCCCGACAATCATGATCAAAGGCAATAGGATCTTGCCCCTCTTTAGTTAAACGCTCATTAACCACATCGAGCATTTCTAAAAAAGACATATCGGTATCAATACCCTCTGCGTCATAGATTTCAAACGCACCTTTGGATTCTTTATTTTTTTGACGCCAAACTTTGAGTTTTAATTTTAGCATTTTGCTCATTTGTAGGACCGTTGGGCTAGGTGAACTTCTTCAAATTTTAATTCTTCTTTATGTAATGTCGGGGTTTGGCCAACGCCGTTAAACTGCCAGGCAGCCACATATGAAAATTCATCATCGCGGCGCAGAGCTTCCCCTTCGGGCGTTTGATACTCTGTTCTAAAGTGACCACCGCAGGATTCAGCGCGTTGCAAGGCATCGTAACACATCAGTTCTGCAAATTCTAAAAAGTCAGCGACACGACCTGCA
>CAZHGK010000067.1:4275-10130 GCA_964532095.1 uncultured Planctomycetales bacterium
TTGATTAAATTCTTCCCCAGTCCCTAAAATAGCAACATCTTTCCAGAAGCGGTCACGAATTTCAGTAATTCTAGCCAAGGCCTCTTTTAAACCGGCATCTGTTCTTGCCATCCCACATTTTTCCAAAACCAGAAGACCTAATTCCCGATGAAAGGCATCCACAGGAGTTTTTCCTTTAATGCTTAATAATTTTTCTAACTTGGCCTTTGTTTCGGCTTCACATTTCTTAAATTCTTCATGGGCTAGAATATTTTTATCAAAGGGCTTAACGCCAGCTAAATAATTTCCAATCGTATATGGCAAAACAAAATACCCGTCCGCCAAGCCTTGCATAAGAGCACTTGCTCCTAAACGATTAGCCCCATGGTCAGAGAAATTCGCTTCCCCGACGACAAATAAACCAGGCAAATTGCTCATTAAATTATAATCCACCCATAAACCACCCATGGTGTAATGCACCGCCGGGTAAATCATCATTGGGGTTTTATATGGATTATGGTCGGTAATTTTGGCATACATATCAAATAAATTTCCATAACGTTCTTTAATGGTATCTTCACCTAAACGTTTTATGGCATCGGCAAAATCCAAATACACAGCCTTACCTGAAGCCCCGACGCCAAAACCCGCATCGCATTGCTCTTTCGCATTACGTGAGGCGATATCCCGAGGAACTAAATTACCAAAGCTGGGATATTTACGTTCGAGGAAATAATCACGTTCTGCTTCAGGAATTTGATGTGGAGGACGCGTATCCCCTTTTGTCTTAGGAACCCACACCCGTCCATCATTACGTAATGATTCACTCATCAATGTTAATTTGCTTTGATAATCCCCGTGAACAGGAATACATGTCGGATGAATTTGGGTATAGCACGGATTGGCGAAGAAGGCACCTTTTTTATGGGCCCGCCATGTGGCTGTGACATTACAACCTTTAGCATTCGTGGACAAATAAAATACATTGCCGTAACCACCAGTCGCCATAACAACAGCATCCCCAGCAAAGGATTCAATTTTGCCAGTTAATAAATCACGGACAATAATTCCACGCGTCACCCCATCGATAACCACAATATCTAATAATTCACATCGGGAATGCAATGTGATTGTTTTCTTAGAAACTTCCTTCATTAAAGCTTGATAGGCTCCTAGTAAAAGCTGCTGGCCAGTTTGACCACGGGCATAAAATGTACGGGAAACTTGTGCCCCACCAAAAGAACGATTATCTAAATACCCGCCATACTCACGGGCAAATGGCACACCTTGAGCAACACATTGGTCAATAATATTATTACTTACTTCGGCTAAACGATAGACATTGGCTTCGCGGGAACGGAAATCGCCACCTTTGATGGTATCGTAAAATAACCGACGGACACTGTCGCCATCATTGGGATAATTTTTAGCCGCATTGATCCCACCTTGGGCGGCAATACTATGGGCCCGACGAGGACTATCTTGGAAACAAAAGGAATGAACGTTATATCCCATTTCTGCCATCGACGCTGCAGCAGATGCACCAGCTAAACCAGTACCAACAACAAGCACGGTGTATTTACGCTTATTGGCTGGATTGACCAATTTGATGGCAGCCTTGTGGTTAGTCCACTTGTCTTTTAATGCGCCTTGTGGGACATTAGAATTAAGCATATTATTTCCTACTTTTTGGGTCTTGCCGTATCGGCTCGGGCTTGGTGCTCCTGTTTTTATTTGTGTATGCTAGCCCTTTGGTACCGGGTTTCCCTCTAAGTGATACACATTCTGGTCCGTGCGCTCCAAGCCAGCTCGCCTCACGGCACCCAAAAATTATCGAGCTAATACAAACATCACATACATTGGAATCGAACAATACGCTAAAACAATTACTAAAGAAAAATATTTGGTGAATTTCATAACCGCTGGCGTCCAGCGGCTATCGTTATACCCAAAGGTCTGGATCACACTGCCAACCCCGTGAACTAAATGCAAGCCCAAGAAACACATGGCTAGAATATATAAACTGCTATGCAAGGGATCAGAAAACGAATTGACCACAACCCCATAAATCCCCTGGCTAACCCCATGAATAACGCTCCGAGGCCCCTCGGTATTCGATAAACTAAAATCAAATAAATGCCAGATCAAATAACAAAAAATATAAATGCCGGATAATGGCATGATTCGGGTAGACAGCGACCTGGGTTCTCTAGGATTATCCTTAGCATACCGAACTAATCCTCGTGCCTGAATATTTTCTAGCACCAAAAGAACAGTGACAATCACATGTGTTAAAAAAGTTAAAAGCAAACCTGCCCGCGCCATCCACAATAAAATTCCAAAACTTTTTAATTTATGGGCATAATCATTGTACGCCGTAGCACCACCATAAATATTTAAGTTTCCAGACAGATGCACAAGAATAAACAACACCAGGCCTAATCCAGTGAACGCCACAATATGTTTTTTAGCGATGGAAGATGAAAAAATACAAGAATTGTTCATTGTTGAATTTACCAGACAGGTTTACGATAATTTCCAGTTAATTGACTTTGAGCTAAAATATGTTTTGCCATGGCCCGTTCTAAATCCACCATCGTCATCCCTTCATCAATCACTAACACATCATCTAACGCATACGCTTGAAAAATAAAGGTGTGGGTCTTTTCATCCGTCGGACATGGGCCACTATAATTATATTTTCCAAAATCATTAAGCGACTGTTCACCTGGAATTGTATTTTCTGCAATTTCATTTTTATCCGGAGGGATATTATACACAACCCAATGAACCCAGGTTCCCTCTGGCGCATCTGGTGAATGAACAGTTAAGGCAAAACTTTTTGTTTTCTTCGGTATATTTGATAATACCAAAGGCGGGTTAACATCTCCCCCTTGACAGGTGTATTTAGCTGGAATTTCTTGAGATTGGCTAAACACAACAGATGTCAGTGCAAAGACAGATTCCCCTTGCTGGGCAAAAACACTTTGTGATCCTAATATCAAAAACAATAGAACAAGGCGAAACATAAAGACATTATACATCTAAATATAATAAGTCGAATGAGTTACAATGTTTTTTATGCCTATCACCTACAGACATTAATGAAGGGGCCAGTTCCAGAACAAACATTAATCGCCCCTGTTCTTGCATTAATATTCATCAAAATCCCATCACCCCCTCGCCTCGCCTCAATTTCGTATAAACCATCAGCAACACTTCCAGCTGAATAAACAAAACCATCTTGAGGAATTGTTATTCCCAAACTTGCTTGCAAGGAATTATCTGAACTAACCCCTGAACAAGCTGTTGGCAAATCATTATTGGGAGGCTCAAGACCTTTAGAAATAACACAATCATTAATACTAACCCTTAACATATTTATTGTTGCCAGAGCTGCATTCCCACGTTGGGCTTCAACCTGATTAACATAATTAGGCAAAACCATAACGGCAAAAACACCAACTATGCTTAAAACAACAACAATTTCCATCAAACTAATGCCAAACCTATCCAGTTTCGCCATATTTTTCCTTAAGTGCGGCAACGACATTAGCGTCGGCCAGCGTTGTAATATCTCCTAAAGCCCGACCTTCAGCCACATCCCTTAATAAACGGCGCATGATTTTTCCTGACCTGGTTTTAGGAACATCTGCAGTAAAAATTATTTTAGATGGTCGGGCAATGGCCCCAATTTTATGGGCTACATGTTCTTTTAGAATTTGTTCCGTATCCTTGTCTGCCACACATCGTTCTTTAAGAATAACAAACGCTGCAATGGCCTGGCCTTTTAAATCATCCTTCACCCCAACGACAGCAGCTTCAGCGACCATGTGATTATCAACCAACGCACTTTCCACTTCCGCAGTTGAAATATTATGCCCTGCCACCAACATAATATCATCCACGCGACCTAAAAACCAAAAGTACCCGTCGCTATCACGCTTGGTCCCGTCTCCAGCAAAATAATACTGTCCGTTCCATTTTCCCCAATAAGTGTTTTTGTAACGCTCTTGATCGCCCCAAATTCCCCGCAGCATCGACGGCCATGGGCTGGATATACTTAAAAACCCACCGCCTTGGGCGATTATCTTTCCTTCTTCATTACGAATTTGTGCATCCACACCTGGTAAAGGAACGCCTGCTGAACCTGGTTTCATGGGATGAAGGCCAGGCAAGGTGGTAATCATAATGCTCCCGGTTTCTGTTTGCCACCAGGTATCCACCACAGGACATTTTTGATTGCCGATATATTCATAATACCACATCCACGCTTCAGGATTAATCGGCTCTCCGACACTACCTAACAAACGCAACGACGATAAATCATGCTTCTGCGCCCACTGATGCCCCCACTTCATAAACGCACGGATCGCCGTCGGTGCTGTATAAAAAATAGTCACCTTATATTGTTCAATAATCTTCCAAAAACGTCCGCGGTCTGGAAAATCAGGAGCCCCTTCATAAAGAACAACCGTTGCCGCATTTGCTAATGGACCATACACAATATAACTATGCCCTGTCACCCAACCAACATCTGCGGTACACCAAAAAATATCATCGGGCTTTAAATCAAACACATATTTGGTTGTGCTGTGCACCCCTGTTAAATAACCGCCGGTGGTATGCATAATCCCTTTGGGCTTACCTGTTGTCCCCGACGTATATAAAATAAAAAGCAAATCTTCGCTATCCATCACCTCGCAAGGACAATCTTTAGATGCACTGGCCATCATCTGATGGTACCAATGGTCTCTGCCAGAAATCATCGGCACATCCATATTTAAGCGCTTAATCACCAGCACATGCTTTATTGTGGGAGTTTCTTTTAAAGCCTCATCGGAAGTTTGTTTTAACGGCACTGTTTGTCCACGACGATAGCCACCATCCGCAGTAATTAAAACCTTTGCTTGCGCATCATTAATACGGTCACGCAAAGCCTCCGCGCTAAACCCTCCAAAAATCACGGTGTGCGCTGCTCCAATACGGGCACATGCCAGCATGGCTGCAACAGCCTCAGGGACCATGGGCAAATAAATAGCTACCCGATCCCCCTTGCTGACACCTAAAGATTTTAAAACATTGGCAAACTTGCTGGTTTCTAAAAACAATTCCTCATACGTCATTTGACGCGTGTCGCCATTTTCCCCTTCCCAAAGGATAGCTATTTTCTTGCCTAAATTCGCTTTTAAATGACGGTCTAAACAATTATACGCGGCATTGATTTTTCCACCGACAAACCATTGAGAAAATGGTTTATCCCAAACCAGGGTTTGCTCCCAAGGTTTAAACCAATCCAATTGCCTGGCACATTGTTCCCAAAAACTTAATGGGTCTTTTTGAGCGCAATCGTATAAGCTTTGATCTTTGATAAGGGCTTTTGATTTAAATGAATCTGATGGATGGATGATACGGGTTTCGTGCAGTAAATCATCGACTTCGGTATTGATATTGTCCATGGGCAAAATCACCAGCAACGGTTTTAAGGATTCTTAATAAATGAAATCACATCCTTGAATTTTGGATGGTCCGCTGATTGCAGCCATTCACACGCCGCCATTTCAGCAGTCACAACACCAACCCCCTCATGGGATAAACGGTTAAGCGCCCATTGGGTATCTACTTCTTTTCTCGACGACACACAATCAGCAACCACAAAGGTGTTATAGGCGTGGCGCTTTAAATCTCTGGCTGTTTGATAAACACAGACATGGGTTTCAACCCCAACAATTAATACCGTCGGACGATTCACCTTCTTTAAGGCCTTAACAAAATCGCCATTGCCATAACAACTAAAAGAACGTTTATGGATTGGATTTAATGTGGGGGCCAATAATTCTCGCAAAGGACCAATGGTAGGCCCAATCTTATCCGGT
>CAZHGK010000068.1:0-9790 GCA_964532095.1 uncultured Planctomycetales bacterium
CACCTGTTATCCCTTTCCACGCTCCTTCTCCGTACATATCGACATAACATCCAGCATTAGGAGAATTACAATCAAATGTATCGTGATGATGAGAAGGCATTTCTCCGACTGTCAACGCATGTCCTTCAGTTTTTCCCCCATGATTATGCTTAGCCTCCCCTCCTATTTTCTGCAAAGTTCCCATAATATTACTTTTAGCTTCTCCTGCGTCATCTTGGGCAGCTCCTATAATAAATTTATCGCGCAAGTCAGGCGTCCCATTATTTCCATCACATATCACCCATCCTTGAGGAATGGTTGCAATCGTCCCTGACCAAGCTACAATCACTCCGGAATCAATACTCGTCGATATTCCTGGTGAAGATGCGCTGCTGGTAACTGTTTGGCCGCTTACCGTCGAGGATGGTAAAAAAGAACTAACAACCGCAGTCCACTGCAGTGGCACATTGGTGGATACCACAAAACTATGCCCATTTATGGACATTTCATAAGGATTTCGCCAAGGGTTTAATAACGACCAATCATTATTTAGAAATCCCTTTGCCCGCATATCATCAAAACTGGTAGGCCAGTCTTTCTCAGTCGTAAAATAACTGCGGGCTGCCTCTTGGATCAAAGATAACTCAACTGCAGTTTTCTCTGCTGCTCTTTTTTGAACTGACTGAATGGCAATAGGGTAAACAGTGGCAGCTAAAATAGACATAACTGCCAAAGTTACCGCAAGCTCCACCAAGGAAAACCCCTTATTTCTGACGTTCATAGGTCAAATATCCTGTGATGGTTGTTATTGGATATACACTCAAGGTCTGAGTGCCGACAGTAATTTGTCCATACGCACCCCTATCTTCAAATACAACTGAAGAATCAACTGAACAGCTATTTAAATATGGACAAATATCATCTACTAGCCGTGGCCAATGCTTATGATAGGCATAATACTGACGTCCAGCCTCAGCCAATGTTTCCAATTGCCGTTCGGCACGCATCTGACGCACGGATACTGCCGCACTTGAAGCACCGATAATAACCGCCAAGATTAATATCGCTAATATCCCAAGAACCATCGATTGTTCAATCAAGACAATCCCGCTTACGACAGTTTTAAAACGTAAGCGTGATTTTCTTATTCGTAGTATCATAAGCAATCGTACTCGCATTATTTTTAAAAATTGACGTTAGCCTGGCATAGGAAGTCGCATCCACCCCATCTAAAACAACACTAAATTTATTTGCATCACCTGAAGCTTCGGTAACATCAAAATTACCCCCCCAAGGATTGGTTTTCGTAGCGGAGAAATTAGCTGGTAATAACTTTTCTGTTATTAACGTAGCGACTGTTAAACCGCTATAATTTATTTTTCCCAAGGCAAGATAATTTTCTGCTGCAGAACGCAATGTTTGCACGCTATCAGCAGCAGACTGCACGCGGGCGTTATCCCGAATCCCGCCGGAAAATGATATTGCCAAAACCAACACTGTGATGACAGCCAAACCAATGGCCAATTCCACTAATGAAAACCCTCTTTTTTTACGCATACTTTTCTCCTTTGTTGTGTCTTGATTATCTTTTTCTCTACGAACATAAAAACCCATAGGTTCTTTTTTGGGCTCTTCAGGTTCTGCCAAAAGCTGTCTAATTGCATCAAATACTAAAACAAATTTCTCATCATGATCCTTGAATCTTTCTTCAAGTTTTTCAATCTTGCGAGCTAGATCTTTATGAGATGACATCATTTCTCTCAATTTAGTAAATACACGCATAATTTGAATATTTACATCAATCGCTCTGTCACTATTAAGAATACTGGACAGCATTGCTACCCCCTGTTCTGTAAAGACGTAAGGCAGGTATCGACGACCTCCCCGCCCAATGTTTGAGGTCACAATTTGTGACCTCAAACATTGACCTTCAATTTTTGAAAGTTGAAACATAAAATCTAAAGGAAATCTTCGCAAATTACGCTTAACAGCCTGAATTAAAACCTTTGTCTCGACCCCATAAAGGGCCGCCAAATCATCGTCTACCATAACCTTACGTCCACGAATTAAATAAATTTTCCTCTGAATAATTTCTGTTGGGACTAATGTTTTAGATTTATTAATAATTGATTTCTTCTTTTCCATATTCCTCCTTAAGTTAACCCGATGCTATTCTTGTCAAATTCCCATAAATCGGCATTAAGAATGACAAGCCGATTAAAGCCAAAAGGCCTCCCCCAATCGCCAAAAGCAATGGTTGTGTCAAATGGATCATTTGCTCCAAACGCACATTAAACTTCTGTTGATAATGTGTCGAAAGCCGTAAACAAAATTCATCAAGGCGCCCCAATTCTTCTCCTCGACGGATGGAAAAAATCAAAAATAAGGGAAAGAACCTATCTTGCCGCAAAGCTTCCCATAATGACAAGCCTCCATACATAAATTGACGACTATCATAAAACTTACGGCTCACCAAGGTTGGTTCTATGCTATTTAACTGTTCAATACCCTTAAAGATAGACACCCCGCTCTTTGCCAATACTCCTAAATTCAATAAATACATCGCCAACTGCGCTTCCTTAACTAAATGATGAACAATAGGAATACGGCACACCATATCAATAACCCGCTGCTGTTGCTTGTACGACCACACAATAAATCCAATAATCGCAGCTAATAAGATAATGAAAATAATAAAGCCATAGTCCTGCAGAAAATTACTGACCGATAAAACAATATGAGTTGCGCCCTGATCGATTGCCTCTGGAGGCAGCAATACCCGTAGTTTAGGAACAACATATAAGCCAACAAACATCATCAAACCTATTAAGATCACCATCACAATCATGGGATAAAATAATGCCTGTTTAAATTTACTTTTAAGCAGGCTTGCTTGAGTAAAATATTGACCTAAAATGCCCATACCTTCCGATAATATGCCTGCCGTTTCTGAGGCATTAACAATGGTCAAGACAATCCATGGCATTCCCTGGGATTGACGAAAAGCCTGCGTCAGTGAATCACCCTGTTGAATATAGCCATGCACTTGATCAATTATTTTTCTTAAAGGCAAAAACGAAGTTGTTTCCTTCAAACTGTGCAATGCCTGCGTCAACGGCATTCCCGTTGATAACATCAAATGAAAATCATGAAAGAAATCTTTTAAAACTGATTCAGGAATATGACGCTTAATCATCCCAATACCCTCACTGCTTCATCAAGAGACGTAATTCCTTCTTGCACTAATCGACCAACATCTTGGGCCAATGTGACAAATCCAGATTGGTCTTTAATAATATGCATCAGTTGGGTAATGTTTCCCTCACACAAGGCGGTGGAAAATGATTCGTCGACTTTTAGTATTTCTGAAATAACCGTACGACCGTTGTAGCCATCAGAACAGAAACAACATCCAACTGGCACGTAAACCACTTGGCGGTCATTGGATAAATATTTATGTTTAAAAGGCATCAACTGTTCAATATTCATCTCTTCTGGCTTTCGGCAATAGCGACATAGCTTCCTAACTAATCTCTGCGACATAATGGTCGTAATATTATTTGCCATATTTATCCACGGAACCCCTAAATCATGAAGCCGCAAAAGGGCATCTATCCCTCGACGGGCATGCAATGTGGCAAACACTTTATGCCCTGTCATGGATGCCCGCATCGATTCACACGCAGTTTGCTCATCCCTGATTTCTCCAACCAACATCACATCCGGATCATGCCTTAAAAATGCACGGATGCTTTCATGAAAATGAATACCTCTTTTTTCATTGATTTGTACTTGAGTAACTAATGGAACATGCATTTCAACAGGATCTTCAATACTGATAATTTTCCGTGATAAATGCTTAATATGATTGATCATGGCATACAAACTTGTTGATTTACCACTTCCTGTTGGCCCAACAATTAACATAATCCCCTCGGGCTTTATCAGATCTTCTTCAATACGTGCCCACTGGGTTGCTCCATACCCTAATTCCATTAAAGCTAAACTTGTTTTACCTTTATCCAATAACCTTAAAACAATGGATGAACCATGAACTGACGGAATATGTGATA
The DNA here is from genome assembly GCA_964532095.1 of uncultured Planctomycetales bacterium. Lineage (GTDB taxonomy): Bacteria > Omnitrophota > Gorgyraeia > Zapsychrales > Fredricksoniimonadaceae > CAZHGK01. Next base: position 4,053 of record CAZHGK010000068.1, read on the forward strand.
ACCGAATATCAATACTCTTTTCCATATATGCATAACTAAACCGTGCATCATGAAAACGCCCAAAATCACTAACCGTAACATCCGCCTTATGAAAAATCACATTGATCAGTTTAGTTAGGCAATGCAGTGGCAAGGCAACATGGAATCGTAATAGCCCATCAACCCGCAAACGTATTTGAACCGCCTTGGTTGATGGTTCAATATGAATATCTGTTGCCCCTAACTCAATAGCTTCATGTAAATAATGCTCAAACCATGCATTCAAATCGGCACTATCTTTCACAGACTCTGAAACTCTTTTTACTAACGGAGAATTTTTCTCAAGCAGCGATAAATGGGCCATAATCTCTGTGGCGGAAGCTAAAGCAAAATTAACTTCTTTTCCTAAAACATCATAGACATGATCAGATATCAACATATTGTCTGCTGTGCTCATGACAATAATTAAGCCACCTTCTTGTCGCACAGGGTAAACCGTATGTTTACGAAAAAATAGTAATCCTAATTTCTTTAATGCCTCTTCATCAATCTCGTATTTCCCTTTAAATACTGGCCAACCAATTTGTTCTGCCAAGGCCTGGATAATCAATTCTTCTCTTACAAAATCATAATGGCGTAAGATTTCACCTAAACGCTTTCCTCCATTATTACGTTGGATAGATAAGCAAAATTCCAATGTCGACTCATCGATAGCGCCTTCACGCAAAAGAATACGTCCTATGGGTTTATTTTTCATGAAATCTCCAAAACAAGGTCTTCAGATGTCCCATCTTTATGTTTAAGCGTAACTTTCTTATCCTCGATAGCAGCCACTTCAACCCCTTCTTCCAGCAATTGTGCAATTACTACCGTATGGGAATGACCATTCACATCTATTAAGGCTTCTCGATGTTTCGGTGATATAAAAATACCCCTTAAACGATACCTAGCGTTCCCATTCATAGCCATATCAGACGGCACCACCTGATTCGCACGTCCACTGCTTACATCAATTTCATTCATTTTTTTGGCGTTTTCTTTCATCTTTAACTCTAAATTTGACTTTTCTAAATCCAGATTTAGCAAACGTATTTCCTCACTACGCCTGTGCTCTTGATCTAAGAAAACATCCATATGATCCCCGGCATAAGATGCTACGGGTAATATGGTCAATAAAATTAACAAGATGATTTGTTTCATGGATCCTCCTTGATTACAGTCCGTATAATTCCATTTGAACCTGGATATATTCCTTAGCTATTTCCATAAACACAACTCGCATCGGGAATTCTTCTTGAAGCCTATCAATTAAACCAAACATTTGATAAAAACGGCTCCAGCCTTTAACAGGTCCAATAGACAATTTCATTTCCACTTGTCTTACCCCAGGCCAATGAGACTCTTCTATAAAACCACTCGAGTCATTCTTATCCTTTGATTCAATAGTTATTTTCCAAGGAATATTGCTCCATATGTAATATTGGTCTAAGCGGCGTTGACATAAACGCAAATTTTCTTCAATAGGTAATATTGAAGATTCTGGCAATTGGAACAATTCTTCCATACCACGATTCTTTTCATCTAGCTGTTGTTGTAAAAGCTCAGCTTGATGCTTCTGAAGGGTAAATTGTTTATACGAATTCCAACTACCCAATAACAACAACGCCGTGAAAGTTACGCCGAGAAGCACAATGAACTTATTAATCATAATCACCTAATTTCATGGTTATCTTGTATCCTAAACGATCTTCGATAATGACTGGAAACACCTGAGCTTTTTCCCATTGACCTTTTAATGACAAAATTGTTTGCTTAGAAAGTTGCACTGGTCGATAAATCAAAGCTGACACAACTGGCACAAGAGATGTGCGGCTATCTATGGAATATGAAAACAATTCATCCTGTACTGGCAATTGTTGCATCAACGATTTATATATATCGGCATACTGGAATGATTTTTGCTTCAGTAATAGATGCTTTAAAACCTCAGGGTATCTTTTTGAAAGCTGCTCGTTTAACTGCTGTTCATTTTGGTGCATATCATTTAGCTTGGAGTCCATCATTTGCACCTGCCTATGACCCATCATCCTTAAAATAAAACTTCCCAACACCAAAGGAATGACCATTAAAAATATTTTAAGCAGAGATACCCATGCATGCTTTTTCTGCTGGCTTAAAACCTGATGCGGTAAGGCAAAATGAATGGTAAATTTAGCGTTCTTTAATCCTGTTAATGCTGGACAAGAATCGTCAATGAATACAGCATCTTCTGGCTCGCACAATCCTTGCCCTACAAGATCGTTAAGCCACTGCCTATTATTACTTATACATATAAAGCCATTGCCCTTGTGATGCTTTTGACCTAAATAATTCTTCTGATGACGACTAACCTCGGTACATAAATACTGACTATCCCGAACAGTAATCTTTCGAGTACTTGAAACTTCCATCCCATCACAAATCGTAATTAAGGCCGTTGTTGTCGTATCATCTAGAATCAAACATGGCTTTTCATTACTTCCGATATCCTTTTGTTTCAAATATGCCCGAATCGTTACCCCATAAGGGATTAGTGCTTGAACATTCATTCCTTTATAAAACGCATAAATCTCTTCAACTCTTCTTTTGGATATTGAGAAGATTTGATGCCCAATATCAGTAAAACTTTCTGTTTGTATAATTTGTGGCTCATCCGTATTAAGGGCCGACAAAACATGTTCATTAACTGTTTCCAAAACACGTACGTCATAATCTAGAAATATGACCTGTAATGCTTGTCCCTTTTGCCTTAATAAATGGCGCGATTCTTCAATCCCATAACGCGCTGGTTTTCCATTAATATCCATAAAAAGCCAGTCATCGTGCACAATATGAATCATATTTATCCTCGTTTTGGTGTGATAAAAATCACCAATTCAGTCTTTGTTTTCTTATCTTTATGATATTGAAATAACTTTCCAAACAACGGGATTTTAGAAACCACTGGAATACCCTCTGCAGAATGCTCTTGTCCGTCAGTAATCAAACCACCAATGGCTGCTGTCTGACCCTGCTTTAATTTCACCATTGTATTAATCGATTTTGTCGTTGTTTGGGGAGCTTCAATAACTGTTGTTCCAGTATTAATGGAACGAATATTTTCGATCGAAGTCACAACAGGAGTTACCGATAAATACACATCATCTCCCACGATATTTCCCATCAAACGCATGGTCACTCCCTGCTGCACTTGAGATGTTGATACTGTTGTGATAGTTCCAGTTTGCGTGGTCTCTATTCTCGATTGATCGATATAACTTTGTGTTGAACCTACTTGAATAATGGCAACTTGATTATTAAGAATGGTCACCCGTGGTTGCGAAACAACCTGGACATCTCCCTGCTTGGATAAAGCATCAATCGCCAATTTAATTCCACTATCATTGACACCTGATCCTGATTTTGAACCTTGGGCATTAAAGGTGACATATTGGCCATCGGTAAAATTGCCAGACCCAAAATTTGTGGTTAATCCAAATCCATATAGAGTCTTCAAGTTTTCCGCTAACACATTCCAGTCCACCCCCATGCGATGCTCATTATTTAATGAAACCTCGACGACTTTGACATTCACTTCAATTTGCTGAGACACCCGTTTATTTAAATCGTCGAAATATTCTTGTACCTTTGCAATTACTGCTGGCTTATCAGTAATAATAACCATCCCTGCAACCTGATTAATCGAAAACTGGGCATCAGCGGATAACATAGATTTAAGATTTAATGATACATCATCCCAAAATGACGTGGGACGACTGGAATGGTCAACCACAATCCTGGCCCCTAATTTAACCTGGGCTGATTTTTTGGATTTCTCTCCACTCATGTCATTATCAGATTCAATAGAAGATTCATTGCTGGTTGTATCATGAAACTCTTCAATGACCGGCGGTAACAGCACCTGAAAAACACGAGTCATGCGGGATTTAATCCATAATTCATGCTCATTTATTTCATAGCCATATCCCGCCTTTAACAATATTGCTGTCAAAGCTGTCGCCAGTGGAACGTCATGGACATCAATATTAATGCGTGTATTTTCAACACCTGGCTCCAACAATAATTGACGTTTTAAAATTTCAGCAATAGGCTTGAGCGCAGAAACCAATTCCAAGCCCTGACCAGATAAAGTAATCTTTTGATTAAACATTTCCTCCTGAGCATTAACAACCGGAGGCTTAATAGCTACATCAGCTGGTGAATTTTGTGGCAAGGATGTTTTCGCCGCTTGCCATTCTTCATGGATAATTTGAGCTTTTTGATCTTCAGATAAAAGAATCGCTTTAGCCCACACACAGCCTGGTAGAAAGATACCGATAACCCAGAACATCAATGTCCTATTCATAAGACTCCTTTACTTGACTAGCGATTGGTTGGCCTTGGGAGGTCGCCCACTGGCCGGGTTTGATAATAACCAACTCATTATGTTCGGGAATAAACACGCCTTGATCAATATGAGCTGGGACACGAACTTCCTGCACCATGGGTTTTGCCCATTGATAATAAGGAAACCTTCCTCCTTGAAACTGCGCCACGATATCCCTAACCTGCTCTCGAACCCCATCCTGATAACCATGAGCATATACTTCTCTCGATTGATTTGCTCCATGAGCACAACCCATAAAAAATAAAACTATCATCAACCATTTATTTAATCCCATATGGATACTCCTTCATGCACACAGACAAAGCCTGAAATATATTTCCGTCGAGTTCCTCAATTTTGTGTTGCAAATAATCATTATTTCTTGGTTCAGAATTAGCGATCCAATACAACAAAGGATCTGGCACCAATCGGATAACGCCACACGTTGAATCTGTCATCAATAGCGCTTCAGAAAACTTTCCTTTCACAGTTTCCAAAGAACGTAACAATTGGGCTTGCGCATTATTCAGAGATAACTGATTCTTGATCATGTCAATCAACCCTGCATCCTGACGAAGAAAAACTTTATTCGCAGTATTCGCCATGATCGCAACTCCACACTCATGACGGGTTAAATCACCAATTTCCTGGGTTATGGCAACGACGGAGCAACGGTATTTACGGAAGGTTTTAAACGCATTGGTCATAAATTCTGCTGTATTTTTCATTTTCAACAGTGACCAAGCCTCATCAATCATCAAAAATTTACGTTTGGGTTTCATATTAGGTAACGACACAAAATTGGTAATGAAAAACATCAAATTTAATAACACCACCAACTGCAAATCCGGATACGCACTTAAGTTTGCCAATTCAAACACATTAAATTTCTTATCTAACCCAAATTCATTAGGACCGTCGAAGAATCCCCCATACGGCCCATTTTTAGTAAAAGCTGTTAGCCGCAAGGACAACTCTGGCCCCATGTGCGCATTAATTCCATGTGTCTGATTAAAAACGGGATCATTAAGCCAGAATACAACATCTGATAGCACCACCTCACTTCCTTGATGATCTTCATATGCTTTTAATATCGCTTTATGCATCAGTCCTTCCTGTTCTCGAGTCAGCCGAAATCTTTCGTCAGCACCGCTCGCCATATTGGAAAGTAAAACTAATAAAAACGACATGTTTTCTGGAGTAGGGTCATTGATAAACGGATTAATACGTACCGGATGATTTAAATCAAACGAAATATACCTACCTTCTAAAATCGAACACAATTTCTTATACGAATCGCCTTTATCAAGAACAAAATAATGCGCATCTAAACGCGTGTTCTGGATAATAAAAT
>CAZHGK010000069.1:0-9500 GCA_964532095.1 uncultured Planctomycetales bacterium
CTCGGGACTCCGCATTTCTTCGAAATGCTTCGTAATCCTCCTCCAACATAACTTTCAATCGAGAATTAACCACGAATGCCGTATTGCCATGCTCATACACCTTGGCATGGTCTGGAACAATCCAAACCTTATTAAATGTATTGACTGGAATATTCGTATTCCCATATTTCTTCGCCGCTTCGTCGTATACCTTCTTCCAAAACTTCTTACCTATCTCATCCTCCGGATAAATCAAACTGGCTGTAATCTGCTTAAGCAAATAATCCTGGGCTAATAAATCTCGCCCCATATCGGTTTGACCAAAACTCGCAGGCACAATGCGGTCTTTTTCATATGGACTTAGGTTCACCCATAAATCTTGTTCGGGGGTTGTTATCGATGAAAGGAAGTATTTAACCAGTTTGATGGATTGTTGTTTTAGTTGTTCTTGTTGAGATTGCTTCGCTTCGCTCGCAATGACACGATCGCCCTCATCTAAAATGAAATCGAATTTAAAAGGATTATCAGGATGGACGGTTACGCCACGTAACACCGGCGGATTATATTCAGGACTTAAATGAACCATCACTCCGGGGGCAGGAAGACCTGCCTGCCGGTCAGGCAGGTTTTGGGCTTGTGTAAAGGGGATGTTGGTGGATAAAAATGAAAAAACCAAGAAAAAAATAAGGAACCTTTTAAAAATAGGGACAGTCACCAATTTTGTAAAGAAACCAAAATTAGGTTTTGCTAAAAAATGTTCAAAATTGGTAACTGTCCCCATTTTCATATCTATATAAAGTTTAGACTATATATAGACAGAAACAAGTGTTAAAGGGCCATTTTGAGGAAGCGCTTGCTGGAAATTTAATCATGCAGTTGATACTGAACTTCGATATTAAAGGAATATTCAGGCAGGTTCATCCCCTTAATAAAGGGTGGAAATGGTGCGGCTTGGCGTAAACTGGTCAGGGATATGCTTTGCAAATGTCGGTCAGCTGTTGTCTTTGATTCAATCACCTGGCTTGCTGTTAACTCACCCTTGGAATCAACAATAAAGGTCAAATACACATTGCCCATCTGAGATTTATCATAATTATCATAAATTTTCTGCTCAATGCGGCTACGGACAATTTCATTATAAGCCGCATACGCAGGATTATTCATTGCCTCACTGGATACTGGCCTAATCATCACCCGACGCGGGGCATTATCAATGCGTAACGGCTTAGGTGTTGATTTCGCCATCAGCATTGGCCGTATCCCATCTGTAGACTTTAATAATTTAACCGGGATTGTCTTCGGGCCTGTGGCACGGCTGGTTACATCCAAGGCCTGCATAGGCTCTACCGCCCGCTGGGAAGAATGCGCAGTTGTCGACGGTAACACCTTTAATGAAACCTCAACACGGGAAACCATACGCTTTGTCTTTAGCGATGGCCAATACCAAAATGCCAATACCAAAACAAAAACCGTATGAATGCATAAAGAAATAAAAAACGCCCTGGAAACCGTCAAGGTCAACCACTCTTTCTTGCTGTTAAGTGCCGGAAAATATAGGAAATAAACCGCATGGTATCTTTAAGCGGCCTGATTTTACTAACCTCGTCGCTATAAATCGTCTTAATAGGAACGGAAACAATTTTGAATTTATGGCGACTTGCTTCAATTAATATTTCTGTTTCAATTTCAAAATCATTGCTTTGCAATTTGATCGCATCCAAAACACGGCTATCAATTAAGCGGTAACCACATTGGGTATCAGCCACCTTCTGATGGCACAAACAGGAAATAATCCACGACATAAAACGGTTTGTCATTAACCGCACCAGCGGCATCCCTTTGGGATTATGCATGCGATCCCCATTGACAATTCCCGCCGATGATTTTTGCCATGCGTTAATAAAATTCGGAATTTCCTGCGGATCATGCTGGCCATCCCCATCCAAACAGATCACAGCTGCGGCATTCTTTCGACGGGCTTGGTCAAAACCAACACGCAAGGCATTGCCTTTACCTGATTTTTGGGCAATATCCACAACCTCTGCCCCTGCTGCACGCGCGACTGAAGATGTCTTATCTGTTGACCCATCATTGATAACCAAAACAATATGGCCCAGAGCTTTTACAACGCGAACAACATCCGCAATGGCTTTTTGTTCATTGTGAGTGGGAATAATAGCGACGATCTGCATTATAAAGCATACTCCCGAAACATCAGCCATTGGGTTGGATATCGCGTGATATATCCCTCCATGACTGTAAGGTATTTCTGGATAAAACTTTTAACAATTTCTTCGGTAATTTCCCCTTTAATAACAGGAGGATAAATAGGCTCGTCAATATGGATGATATAACGGTCCCCCTCCATCGTCAAAAATGTCGGCACAAGAGGCGCACCTGTCTTAAAAGAAAATAAAGCCGCACCCTTAGGGATCATGGTTTCCCGATTTAAAAACGGCATGCGTATCCCTGTAGAGGTAAAATCACGGTCTGCAATAATCGCCACCAGCTTGTTGTTTTTTAAGAAATCCAGACACCGGCGAACAGCTACCGTCGGAGGAATCACCGTGATACCAAAATATTCCCTTTGATTATTGAATATGGCATTGACCCTGGGGTCTTGGTGCGTTAAAGCCACAACAGATAAAGGATAGCCCATCATCGATAACACCGCCCCAGCCATTTCCCAGTTGCCTAAATGCGCGCTGACAAGCAAGCCCCCCTTGCCCTCTTTTAAAACCTTATTAAACGCCTCAATATTCCTGATTTCCACGTTGTGGGCAATAAAATTCTTGTCAATCCGCCGGCGCATAGTAAAAAAATCAACCATGTATTTGGCAAAATTGCTAAACACTTCGCAAACTAAAGAACGCGGAACATCAGTGCGGTTAAGGATTGATTTTAAATTATTCTCGACGGCACGATGGTCTGCGCGGGACACCAGGCAATGAATAACTGCTAAAAGACTAGCGAAGAAATAACAAACCCGAAGCGGCAGGATGCGGGTACAAAATCGGGCGAATTGATAAAGGTAATAGTTTCCCATAAATAAATACCTGACGAATGATGCTATGAAGCTGTTAAAACAAAACGAGCAATATTATCGGCAGCCATGGGTTTCCCAAAGCTTAACGCCGACTCTCTCATTTTTCGAATTTGGTCAGGCTTTTCTAATAGGGCAGCAATAGCCTGCCCAATCGTACGTTTATCATCCACACGGATGGCGATATTATTGGAAACTAAAAACTGGGCATTGCGTTCTTCCTGGCCCGGAATAGGATCAATGATGACCATGGGCAAACCCTTGGCCAAACACTCACTGGTGGTCAAGCCCCCTGGCTTGGAAACAATCAAATCTGCTACCGTCATTAATTCGTCGACATTGCTGGCATAATCGTAAATGATGATTTTCTTTTTGGTCTTGCGCTGCTGCTTTTTTAACCAGTGGTATAATTTAACATTGGTGCCGGTAATCACAATAAGCTGCAATTCACGATCCAAGGGAATTAATGATTTCACTGCTTCCTTCATTGGGCCCAAGCCTTGCCCTCCACCCATAATCAAAACCGTCGACACCTTAGGGTCCAACCCTAAATGCGCCGCCACTTTTGCTCGGTCTAAGTTTTCTGCAAATTTAGCACGGATGGGAATACCAAAAACCTTGATCTTTTCTGCAGGAATACCTTCCTTGACATAGCGCTCTTGCGCCGACGGAGAAGGCACCACATAATAATCCACACCAGGATGAAGCCAATACAAATGCGGGGCAAAATCTGTTAACACTCCGACGATAGTGACAGGGACTTTATACGTTTCTTTATAATCCGCAACCATGCTACAGGGGAATGCCTGGGTACAGATCACCACATCAGGCCTAAACTCTTCAAATAACTTGGCAATTTTTTTGTGAGAACGTTTCTGCAAAAAAGCTTTGAGTTTTTCAGAACGTTTCATTACCTTAGGGTTGTCGTATAAATATTCCCACAGCTGCGGGGTGCGTTTAATCACACCCATATAGGCTTTATTAATAATTTGCTCGAGCATGGGATAGGTATAACCAAACCCATTGATGCTCATGATTTCACAATCGGGATTTAAACTTTTGAGGGATTTGCTGATGGCAACCGTGGCCTGGCGATGGCCAGACACCTTGGAAATGTACATCAATAACACACGTTTGGGCTTAAATGCAGACATAAAATCTATTCAATAGTTCCTAGGACCCCTAAAACTGCTGCGTCCTTGCCTTCTGGCACTTGAATGTCCTTTAGAATACCGCTAGCAGGAGCTTCCACATGAAAAGATGCCTTATCTGTGACAACCTCAACAATATCCTCGCCGAGATTCACCCGCTGCCCTACCTTCGCATGCCAACACGCGACTGTTGCTTTTTTAACACCATCACCAAGTTCAGGAAGAATAATTGTATGCATTAGTTATAATATTTCTCGAAATGTTTTTTAAAAACGGATTTTACTTTATCCATCGGCACATCTTGATTTAAAACCTTGGCCATGGATGTCATAGCCACAGATAAACCACATGGACGGATCAAACGGAACAAATTTAAATCTGTCGTGACGTTAATGCCTAAACCATGATACGTCACCCATTTACGAACTCCAGTACCAATAGAAACAATTTTCTTAGAAGCAGATAAGAATACGCCTCGCTGACCTGGAATGCTTACTGCCAATATACCAAAATCCTTTAATAAATCAATTGCAACTTGCTCAAGTTTTTGCATAAAGGCATGCAAATCACGACCATACATGTTCAAATCTATGATCACATACACGACCAGTTGTCCTGGGGCGTGCAAGGTCACATCCCCACCCCGGTCAATGGCAATGACCTCGACCCCTTGCGCTTTAATATCATCCTGGGAATACAATAAACTATCAGCCTTGGTCATTCGACCTAGTGTAATGACTGGCGGATGCTCACAAAAAATTAACCGACCAGGCGCACCAAGAATAACTTCCTGAACAATGGCTTTTTGGCGAGCCAAGGCCTGTGTATATTCAATCAAACCCCAATCTTCGACGTGGACATTTGCCATGGCAAGTATAATATCTTAAGCGCCAGCTTTAGCAAGGATGTTTGTTTGTTGCGGATCTTTAAGACCTAACAGGGGATAAACACTGGGAATGGTAGTCATATCCAAGATATTGACTTTGACGCCTGAAAAATCACCATTTTGAAATTGCGCCATCATAGCTTTATCCAAATGCATCTTGACCTGCTCACCACTGACACTGGTTTTAAAATTACGAGAATTAAAATCAATCCCACCTTTTTTTGCAGCCTTGCTGTGCAGCATGGCAAAATTTTCTGCATTACCAGTTCTTATAACACCACGTTTAATACTTGCAATTTCTCCTGAAATATTGATCAACTGACCATGAATAAGACGGAGGGTTTCCTCTGTTGGTATTTTTTCCTCCTTCTCAAGTTTATCGATCAAACCTGCTGCCTTTTCCTTTAAGGCCACAATGGTATCATATTTATCATCAGCAATACCTGCTTCAATGGGAATAAAACTGATCCCCCGTCCTAAATCATTAATTGCTTTAATTAGACGAGCAGTTTCACCTGTCGGAGCAGCGCTTGGTTTATTGTCTTTAACCTTAGACTCATCTGCAGATTCTTGAGGTTTTACTGGCTTTCCATACAACCATAATTGTGTTAGCCTCGGAATCATTTGTAATAAAAAGGGTTTTTTACCACATATTGTTACAACTGCTAACAATTCTCTCTCAACTTCACGGAATGACTTTAAGTTAGCAAACCTTCCGGCCTGACCAGGAAAACCTGCTTCTGTCAAGAAAGCCGCAATCTCTTTCTTAGCTGCATCAAGAGTTGTCCCAGCTTCTTTGCTTTTCACATCAAGAGCGATTGCTTTCATCGCCAGACTCTTTAACAATTCACTGAATACTACATCTTGATCCCCTAATTTATAAAAACCTCTAATATCCTCATAACCAATTTTTATTCCATTTTTACTTCCCACCTGTTTTGCTAGCGCATGCAATTCATCATATTCTTTTGCATCTGCTGGAAAAGGAAGCATTGGGGAATTATAAGGAAAATATTCATAAAGATATTTTCCTGCATGCCATTCCCGCCTAAAAAGCAAATCCATTCCTTCCAAAGCTGTAATATCTTCAGCAGGCAATAATTCCCTTAACTCTTGAGAAATTTTAGGGCTGCGAATCACATAAAAACCACTTTCGGTAGCTTTTTTGCCTGTCAGATTACCGGCAAGAAAACCTATTTCAATATTTCGGATTTTATATTTCTTAAATAATTTTTTTAATAAATCCAGGTCCTTAGGGTCAGCTTCTTCATCCCCTTCCCCTACGCCTTCTTTTATAAAATATTTGGTCCATATCTCATAAAGCTTTGCCTGATCTTCTGCTTCCAATAATCCCTTTAGTTCAGCTGTTATCCCATCTTGAAATCTTTCTTGATTCTCATACATGGGCAGATCAATTTCTTCATCCGCATTTGTTTTATCTTGCCCTCTATCGCGTCCAGATCTTCCAGGTCGATTACTTCTCATCGCCGCACTGCTAGCAGTTGGCATCTGAGCAATAACAGTTATATCCCCACTTGAATATGTCGCTGATAATAACCATCCTTTCTTACCATCTGGAATATTACTAATTACAGTTACAACCTTCGAGTTAAAAAAATCTGTTTTTGTTGCATCGTTAAATATGACACGATTGGTTGCAGATTCAAACTGAATATCAACTGTTTTTAAAGGATTTTGTTGATACCTAGCGTCTTCCCTACTTAAACCACCGCCTACAGATAAAAAGTCACGAATGGCCTTCAAAAAATCTCTTTCTTGAGGCTCTAACTCTACCTCTTGAAGCTTACCATCAGACTGTTGTTGATAGGCCTTGAGAAAATCTAAATCTTCAACTGAATTTCCTTGAAAGCCAGCTTCAAAGATTAAATCTACCGAACCATCTGCGTATTTAACAATTCGAGTAAACGGTGGATTTATTACGATATTCGGCCTTGCCTTTTTCAACGCCTCTTCACTGTCGTAATGAACTACCTTTGGATTGTGATTGAGCGCCTGGCCCATCGTGATCGTCACTCTGCTGCCACTTGGACGTGTATAACTTAAAATGGGCGTACCTGGCACATCTTCCCATTTTCTAAAAGTTTTCTCTCGTTGGACAGTATCTTCAGCCATGTCCAGAGCCAATTCATCTGTCCATTGGGACCATCCATGAGAACCAGCAGTCCTTGTCCAAGCTTCTACCCATACATGCGAAGCTCTTCGTTCAATTCCCATAATGCGCGTATTAAGTTCATGAACCAATCCATAATTCCAACGATTACTTGCTTCCTGGTTTGCTTCTTTCTTAACAGCGTAATCAAGAATTTCCTTAACGAAGCCTATTAACTCATGGGTATAAGGCTCTTGCCTAATGACCTTCAATAATTCCTTTTGTATCGCCGAAAACTCTGGATAAGATCTAGCCTCCAAAAATCTAGTGATGAATTGCTTTGCATTCGCCGTCATCGCCGCGCTAAAAATAAGTTCAAATTGTCCTAATTCTTGAAGAATAATTTTACTTGCACGCCCATTGTCAGATTCTTCTACAGAACTAGCTTTTAATGCCCTAAGCACATCCGTAGAAATCCAAAAATCTGAATTTAATTTGCCGTTTGATTGAAGGTCTCCTAGAAGCTCTGCAGCCAGAATTCTTTCAGCACCTAACAAATTAAAATCAACCAATTCAGCTTCTAAGATCTTCACCTCTCGATCAAAATCTGTTTTCGTCTTTGCTTCTAAAGAAAGTTTTTCTAAAAACATTGTAATATAAAGATTATGTGGAAATCCTAAATCTCGTATGTCCTTTATTAATTCTGCCAATTTAGTGTAGGTAATGTTACCTTTAAACTCTACATTTCCAACCCCAATAACATATGTCGTATAAGAAACTGTTACCTCTTGAGAATTTGGCTTTGCTAATAATTCATGACTTCGAGTTTTGATTAAACCTGTAAAATATTCCCTTAAATGATTTCCTTTCTTTGCAAACTCATTAAAAGTTTCCAGATTTAACCAACGATGTGGCATTTCAATATCCTTAACACGACTTTCAGCTAAATTTTGAAGGACTTCGTCAATTCTCTGGTCTGATGAGTTTCTTTTAAACTTCATAACATCTGGCAGAACCATCGCCGCGCTGGCATTAATACGGCTAAACACTTCGATAAGAATCAAAATCTTTCGTTCATCTTGCCACGAACCCTTAACATAATCGCTTAACACACTTGATTCCTTGACACTAAATACCCTTTCCCAAGCCTGTGCCGGATGTCGATTAACCTCATCCTTTTCACCAACCAGATTATTAACAAAATCTCTCAACCTTGAACCATTTGTCAAATCCAGCCACTCAGTTTCAAGCAAATCCTGCTTCCAGGTATGTAACATTTGAAGTTTACTGATCTGCTGGGGAGTTAAATATTGGTCTTGCTTTTGAGGGTCTGTAATATCGGTTAGAAATTGCCGTATTGTCCTTTTAATTACTTCTGGCTGACCTGATTTTGGATTTCTCCATGGAATATTTCTGACCTGATCAGGAAATCCTCCTAAACCCCGTAGCACTTCTTGCAAATTCAATGTATTTACACGTTCAAATGGTAACTGTGTAAATGCATAATGAGCAATTGGCTCTATTCTTTGGATTGCCTGATCAATTTCTTGGGCCTTTGCAGTCAACCATCGTGAAATATCCTCACGCAAAGTCTCAAGAATTACCTTTTCTTCTCGGCCAGACAGTTCTGACTGCTCTGAAACATCATCGATACCAAAACTATCAGGGAATGAGCCTCTATTAAAGTAAAAATCTCTCAACGTAACGCCCCATCGTTCCTTTACATACTCCTTAATATCCTCTACCAAGGCTAAATTAATATTTACTTCATCAGCTACTTTCTTATAATCATCATTTTGATCATCGGCATGTATTAACAACCACTCCGCATCATCCTCATCATCATCCGTACTCGGATCCTTTTTAATAACAGACAAATCCATTTTCATATGCTTTATCACTTCTCTTACATCCTTGCCAGGATATACCGATACTTCTTGTGCGCGACGACTAAGTGACCGACTAAACCGAACTGCAACCTCTTGCCAGTTATCAAAAAAAACCGTCATCGCCGCTGTTTTGGTACTTATTCTATTATTTGCTCTCGCATATTTCTCTCGTAATGCAATTAAATTTAAACCTACTGGCTTACCATCCTTAACTGAAACTCCTCTTTCTATTTCTACCCCTGCCTTAACTAAAACTATCTTCCCACTTCCAATCCTTAAACCACGCACAACAATAGGAGTCATAGTATTATGCACAACTACCTTCCTAATCGCACTCATGGCTGCGCTAAAACCTAGCCCACCGGAGAAATATTTACGCGGCACTGATGTTCCTGATAAATTCTCGTCCTTAATATAATTAAATACACCCTTTTTATAGGCT
>CAZHGK010000070.1:0-2988 GCA_964532095.1 uncultured Planctomycetales bacterium
GGGTGGCATGTGGTGGGGGTAGTTCGGCCTTCAAGAACTTGCCCAAAGCCTTATCCTCTATTAAAAAATAATATCTTCCGCTTAATAAGAACAGCAGCTTCAATGCCTAAAATTGCGCCCATCGCCACATACACCACCAAGGCCACAATAATACCGACGATAATGGCCACTATGCTTTGCGACAAAACAGTAAACTTCACAATGCTTAAAATCAGGCCAAAAATAATCAGCGGCTTAATAAGCAGCTTCATCTGGGCGCGGGCATGACCATTAAATTCCGGCATGCGTTTCTTTAACGAACGCGCCAAAATCATGGTATTAACCAACGCTGCTATGCTACTAGCTAAAGCAATACCGCCAATTTTTAAAGGATACATCAAGGCAAAATTTAATACCAAATTAATAATTAAACAGATCGTCGCTGTTTTAACCGGCGTTTGGGTATCTTTAAATGCATAATGCGCACTGGTCATTAAACGTGCAAGCCCATAAAACGGCAAACCAACAGAAAAAAAGAACAGGGCATTGGCCGTAACTGCAGTTGAAGCTGCATCAAAAGCCCCCCGCTCAAAAATCAAACGGATCAGCTCGGGGGCCAACATCATCAGAATCACTGCCGACGGAACTAACACAAATAATAAATTGCGCGCCCCTAAAATCACCGAACCTTCAAACAAATCCCACTTGCCTGATTCAGCGTTGCGGGACAGTTCCGGCAAGGACGCATTGATCATGGCATAGCCAAAAATTCCTAACGGCAACTGGATTAGGCGATTGGAAAAATACACCGCAGCAATCCCGCCGTCACCAACGATCATCCATAAAGAAGCGCAAAAAGTATCAACAAACACGCTCATCTGATAGACCATGCTGCCCCAAAGACGCGGCAACAATAATTTCCCTACTTCGATTGCTCCAGGATGCTTTAACGATGCCGGCCATCGCCACGCTAATCCTCGTCGGGCTAATGCCGCATACTGCAAGGCAAACTGGGCCACCCCTCCTACTAAAACACCAATAGCCAAGCTTTGCGGCAATGGCCAGTGTTGCCACACCGCTAAAAATGCCGCGCCAATTAATGCAATATTAAACAAGCATGGGCCAAAGGCAATGGTCACAAATGAATTGAGTGTCGATAAAACCCCCATTTGCACAGCTGCTAGGGCAATTAAAATTAAATACGGGAACATCAGCTGCGTCAAATCAACCGTTAAGGTAAATGTTTGCGGGTCTATTGCCAAACCTGGTGCTATGGCATGCACAATCCAGTTTGAACTTAACACCCCAATAATGGTCACAGCTGTCAAAAATAAAAACGCCCAAGACATGACCACCTGCACCAATTCCTTCCAATTGGCCTCACCCTTATCTTGATGAGCGCATAAAACCGGCACAACCGCGGCATTGGCAGCCCCTTCCCCTAAAGCATCGCGAAATAAATTAGGAATTCGCAAGGCCACAAAAAAAGCTTGGGCAACCATGGATGTTCCCAAAAGATGGGCAAAGATCACATCCCGCACAAAACCCAAAACACGGGAAGCCATCGTCCCTAAAGACAGGATAGCACCCGAGCGGATAATGGCCTGGTGGCTTGCGGGGGGTATGGATTTATCAGTTGACATAATTTTAGGGGTTTGGTATATTAGCGACCTGTTTAGGTACTTTTAACAATCGTTTCAAAGCAAAAGGATATGTGTCATGCCACAACGTCGTACTGCCATTAAAGATTTACGCAAAAGCCATAGAAAGCACATGCAAAATTTGGACATCAAGACCGACTTGAAAAAGACGGTTAAAAAAGCCACTCTTGCTGCTAAAACCTCCGGCGCTGATGTCGTTGCCTTATTAAAGGATGTTTACAAGAAATTTGATAAAGCCGCCAAACGCAAGATCATGCACAAGAAAACTGCTTCTCGCCGTAAAGCTTTGTATGCCAAATTACTTCTTAAGTCTGCAACTGCACCTGTTGCCACAACTAAGAAGAAAACTACAACGAAAAAAGCTGCAAAGTAATTCTAATTATTTTTTATTAAACCCTGTCTTTGTTAAAAAGGCAGGGTTTTTTATTTATACCGACCGCAACTGCACCAATTCCACAATCACCTTCTCTAATGCATAGTGACTGTCAAAACGGCTGCGCTTCATGTTTAAATCTGCCGCTTGCAGCGCTCGCAAGCCTTGCTCATATTTAACCGCACCTAAAGCACTCCCCTCACGCGACCAGTACCAAACCAGCGCCCCCATAATCTGCAAAGGATGCACATTATCTCCATAAAATTCATGGAGCATTTTAAGTGCCGCTGCAGCTTGCCGGCTGGAAATCAATTTCGTCATATCAAAAACATTGCGACTGGCCGCAACCCCGAAGGTCAGCGTTTGACATAGGGCAGTTAATTGCTTCCATTCGCCCTTGGCTGGTACCTCAGGCGCATTTAAAATGATGTCGGCATGCTTGATTCCACCGGATACAGTTTGAATAAGGGATTGGATGTCGTCGGTTTTAAGTTTCTGCGCCTGGCGGACAATGACTAAACGCTTAGATGACATCACAGGCAAGGTCATCAGCGCTTTTTTTAAAGACTGGG
Source organism: uncultured Planctomycetales bacterium (assembly GCA_964532095.1). Lineage (GTDB taxonomy): Bacteria > Omnitrophota > Gorgyraeia > Zapsychrales > Fredricksoniimonadaceae > CAZHGK01. The sequence continues at coordinate 2,586 of CAZHGK010000070.1, forward strand.
CTGTTAGCCCTTGCGCATCTAACATGTCCAAATCAAAAAGCAGCGCCTGAGGATCTTTAAACAGCGCTGCTTTCATTTGAGCTATTTTCTGGTCTTTGGCCGCATCATCTGCGCCCAAGAATAAATAGATCATTGTTTACCAATTTTCGATAACACGTTCAACCACGCGCCGGGCCAAATCTGTTAAGGCATCTTCCAAGGCTGCGCTTTCAGATTTAGCTTGAGCTCCGACGGTAAAATACGTTGCTTCCCCTGAAAAAGACGGCTCATTCACAAAGGGCTTGCTTGTTGCCACATCAATCACTTGAAACTCCACGGTAATGCGGATGCGGTATTCCTGCACATCGTTATTGTCGGTGGTGCGCAGCTCGGACGCCGGGCCGCGCCAGACGATCTTGCCCCC
>CAZHGK010000070.1:2998-9042 GCA_964532095.1 uncultured Planctomycetales bacterium
CGACTTTTATCTGTATGGTTCGCTCGCCGCCATCATCGGTGCGCAGTTCTTCACGGCTAAAACCCGTTAAATTTCCCTGCACGATCAAATCAGCCCGGTCGCTATTAGCAATTTTTAAATGCCCGTCGAATAAAAAGCGATCGTTAATGGCGCTTCGGACCTTGGTTTCCAATAACGGCACGTACAGGCCGCGGGATGTTTCACTAACAAAGGTCACGTTGTTTTTAAATGGTTCAACAGAAATGGTTTTATATTCGGCAGGCAATAATGAACCGGTGGTATACCCACACCCAGCACAGAGAAGACTTAAGAAAACTGCGACAAACAAACGCGGCATTATTTTTCCCCAATAATTTTTAATCGCATCAGAGCCTTTGCTGCCCACACCGTATCTGCGTATTTGTCAATCAAACCGCGATAATACACGCGCGCAGATTTAAAATTCTTTTGCTTTTCATAGAATTGGGCGACTAAATAATTATTTTCCGCTTCCTTGCTGCGCAAACGATTGATCTGTTCCTTAGCTTGCGGGGTCAATTCACTATCCGGGTGAGTCTTAACAAAATCTTTAAAGCCATCGAGGGCGATTTCCGTTACCTTTTGCTCATGCTGGGCGTTGGAAGAACGGATACTGTCTGCCATGGCAATTTGGAATTTGGCAGCCTTGGCCCATTCGCTATTGGGATAATCATTGGCGGTTTTTTCAAATTCGTCGCGGGCCTCTTGGTACAAATCTTTTTCTTTTAAATAAAGCCCGATCTTGTATTGGGACACCGCAGCAAATTTGCCATACGGGGCATTCTTGATAACCGCGCGAAAAACTGTGATGACCCGATCATCCCCGCCAACAATCACCTCCAACCACTTACCCTTTTTGTTTTTCCCCTCGAGCAAGGTGTTGCCGATATTGTACTGCAATTCCACAATCTGGCCGGCACGTTCGGAAAACGGGTATTTATCAATGACCACTTGATAGGCTTTGTAGGCTTCAAAAAACTTATCTTGTTCCTCTAGCGCCTGGCCAATATAAAATTGGGCTTCAGGAGCTTCCTTGGCCCGAGGATAATGGCGAATTAATTTTTTAAATTCTGAAATGGCTTGGGGGTATTTTTTAGCATCAAAAAATGTCAGCCCATAATCTAATTGGGCCTTGGGGGTGGATTTCACCGCCATTTTAGGATTAATGAACTTGCCTGTTTCAGGGGTCCAAATCCAAACCGCGTGGGCCATGGAAGGTGCAGCAAAAACAAGTACTAAAATGAGTAGGAGTCGTCGGTATTTCATTCGGTCAATTTAACATAGATGCCCAAGGTTGTCAACCAAGGTAACGCCGCTTATGCCTTGGCCTGCCTCATCACAGTTGAGGCGGCATGCACAGGCAAAGAAGCTTTTAAACGGATGCCTTTGGCTAAGAATTTAACCTCCTCAACCTGGCCCTGGGCATGGGCCAAATTTACTAAATCCATGCGTCCATGCGGCAAGAGGATGTTAATGGCCACCATCTGCCCACCTAAACGTTCTTCAATGAGTAATAGCAATGACTGCATGTTTTGCCCAGTTGCTGCAGATACCCCAATGCAGGGTTCGAATATTTTCTTAAACTGATGCACCACAATTTCATCGTCTAAGCGGTCGATTTTATTTAACACCACAATGGTCGGCTTATCCATGACTTTTAATTGCTCTAATACCACATTAACCGCAGCATACAAATTCATGTAATTCGCCTTACTAATATCAATGACGTGCAATAATAGGTCCGCGGCTTGCACTTCTTCCAGCGTGGCCTTGAAAGCTTCAATTAAATTGTGCGGCAAGTCGTGCATAAATCCGACGGTGTCGGTTAAAATAAACGGCTGGTTATTAGGCAAGGTCGCTTGACGGGACAAGGAATCCAGGGTGGTAAAAAGCCCATCATGGGCGCGGGTGCCTGCCTGGGTTATGGCATTCATGGTCGTTGATTTGCCCGCATTGGTATAACCCACTAAGGCTACCGTCGGTATTTGGTGGCCTTCGCGTTTTTTGCGTTTGACCTGGCGGCTTTGTTTGACAGCACGTAATTCGGATTGCAGTCGGGCAATGCGGATGCCAATCCGGCGGCGATCAACTTCCAGTTTGGTTTCCCCCGGGCCTGATGTCCCGATCCCACCCCCAAGACGCGACAGAGAATCCCCTTGCCCTACTAAACGCGGCAACATGTACTGCAATTGGGCAAGCTCCACCTGCATTTTCCCCTCGAGTGAGGTGGCATGCTTGGCAAAAATATCCAAAATCAATTGAGTGCGATCGAGTGTTTTAACCCCAAAGGCAGTTTCTAAATTGCGCTGCTGGGTGCCTTTTAAATCCGTCGATAAAATAACAGCATCAATGCCCCCTTGTTCGCAGATGGCCTTGACCTCTTCTACCTTGCCTTTGGTCATCAAATGACTGGCCGTCGGTGGGATGGCTTTTGAAAATACCGTATCTACAACTTCCCCGCCGCAGGATTCGATCAATTCCTTCATTTCCTCGGCATTCTCTTCGGGTGTCCATCGGCTGCGCTGGTCTAACGTCACAATCACTAACAAAATGCGTTCTCTCATAATTCCTTCCGTGTCATTGCGAGGAGCTAAAGCGACGAAGCAATCTTTTCTGCTACCTCTAAAGACATTTGATTTCCTGCAATATCGATCCACTGCAACCGCGCATCTCGCCTAAACCATGTCATCTGCCTTTTAATATAATGACGGGTGTTGCGTTTCATTAAATACAGGGCCCGCTCCAAATCATATTCTCCCCGCAGATGGCCTCCCATTTCAGGGATCCCAATAATGCTTTGTGCCGTTAAGCTTAGCGGCAGCTCCACTAATTTCTTAATTTCATCGACGAGTCCGGATTTTACCATCTCGTCAATGCGCGCTTCGGCACGCTGGTACAAAATATCTCGCGGACGATTAAGGGCATACATTTTAATATCTTGTTCGCCCCACAAACCTTTACGATTTTTTTGCAAAGCAGAAAACGGCTTGCCTGTTAACTCCACCACTTCCAACGCGCGTATTAAACGTTTGGCATCATGGGGATGTATTTTTAATGCCGCCTCAGGATCTTTGGATTTTAAATTCGCATAAAGCTCCGGCAGATGCCCTGCATCAACCTGCGCTTGCAATTGCTGCCGCAACTGTTCATCACCAACGCTGTCGTCAAAAATACCGTCTAATAATACGGCCATATACATGCCACTTCCACCGACGATGATGGGCGTCTTTTTCCGTGATCGAATATCCTCAATTGCCTCTAGGGCGAGTTTGCGAAAACGTGCCACATCAAAGGTTTCTGTGACGCTGACGACATCCAGCAGATGGTGCGGGATTTGCTGGCGCATGGCAGGCGTTGGCTTATCGCAGGCAATATTGACCTCTCGGTAAACCTGCATGGAATCACACGAGATTATTTCTCCGCTCTTGCGTTTGGCAAGTTCTAATCCAACAGCAGATTTACCAACTCCGGTAGGACCAACAATAAAAATGATGGATTTGATTAAAGGCATTAAGGATAAATGAGCGTCGGATAGCCTAAGCGGGACAAGGCATTTTCCAAACGTTGGGCATCATCTAAAGCGGTCAATTTCCCGACGCGCACACGATAATAGGTGTGCCCATCTGGCGCAGTTGTTTCAACAATATACGCATATTGGCCGCGGGATTTAAGTTCATCAATTAAGGTGATCGCGCGTTCCTGTTCTAAAAATGAACCGACCTGGACGGTAAAATATTCTTTCTCCTCGAGCAATTGCTTAGCTAACGTCCCTTCGGGGCTATCTGGAAATTCCTTAATAATTTTATTGAGCCAGTCATTGGCTTTTTGCCAATGCATTAGTTTCAAATGGGCGCGGGCAAGTTTTAAATAGATCAGGCTTTTTGCCGACGATTGCGGACGTTTGCGCAGCAAATCTTCACCGGTTTTGATAGCATCCTTATAAAAGCCTGACATGGTCAGACCTTCCATTAAACCAAGGCAAGATTTTTCATAAAGCTCATTGCCTTGTGGCACCATTTGCATCACCACCTGAAAACCTTTACGGGCCTCAGGATATTGGTTAAGCCGCAACTGGCCAAGGGCTAAATAATAACTGGCCGCTGCACGCTGGTCGACGACTGCTGTTTCCTTTAATAATTGGGAAGACAAATCCCTCACCTGTTCATAATTTTTATCCATCAGGCTAGCTTCAATATCAGCGACGGCAACAGCCGCATGGGTCTGTGACATTGCAAAGAACCCTATGGCCGTTAATACAAGTAATGACGAAGCAATCTTTTGTAATCTGTGCATACTACCCTTTCAACGCCTGGTTTAAATCATCAATCAGGTCTTGGGCATCTTCAATCCCGACGGAAACGCGCACGGTTTGCGGGGTAATGCCTGATGCCTTAAGCCCAGCCTCACCCATGGACGCATGGCTCATAAACCACGGGGATTCTGTCAACGATTCAACACCACCTAAAGATTCAGCCAACGCAAAATATTTAAGCTTCTTAAAGAATTTATTTAACGGGACCTTGGCGGTATTTAATTCAAACGCCAGCATGCCGCCAAAACCTTTCATCTGCTTTTTAATTAAGGCTTGCTGCGGATGGCTTGCCAACCCCGGATAATAAACCTTTTTCACATTCTTGTGATTTTCCAAGAAATGAGCCACAGCCAGGGCATTGCTTTGATGCACTTCCATGCGCGGGACCAAGGTTTTAACGCCACGCAACACCAGCCAGGCATCGTACGGTGATTGGGAAACGCCCAAGGCATTAACCAAATACCGGCCACGCTGCTGCAATTGGCTATTGCTATAAATAATTGCTCCTCCGACGACATCGCTATGGCCATTTAAATATTTTGTTGTCGAATGCACCACCATATCAACACCCAATTCCAGCGGCTTTTGAAAATAGGGAGATAAAAATGTGTTGTCCACGACACTTAATAGTTTGTGCTTTTTGGCAATGGCAACCACCGCTTCAATATCAATGATATTAAGGAGCGGGTTCGATGGCGTTTCAATCCAGATCATGCGTGTCGTTTTCTTAACCGCCTTGGCAACGGCCTTGGTATCGCGCATATTTAGAAACGAGAAATCAAAGCCCATGGGCTTAAGCACGGCATTAAATAAACGGTAGGTACCGCCATAAATATCATCGCCGGTAATAATATGATCCCCTGGCTTTAAGAAAAATAGAACTGCGGTGATAGCAGCCATTCCCGTCGCTGTGACTGAGCAATCAACACCACCTTCGAGCGCTGCAATATTTTTTTCTAACGCTGCGCGGGTTGGATTGCCGCTGCGGGTATAATCATAGCCCTTGTTTTTGCCGATCTCGTCGAAGAAAAATGTCGAGGTTGGGTAAATGGGGGTAATGACAGAATTAAATGTTTTGTCAATGTTGACGCCCGTGTGCACGGACTTGGTACGGATTTTCATCACAAACTCCCTAGATATTAGGTATTAGACTGTATTCGGAAACTAAGTATAGCATACCTAAAATAATTGTTAATAATAAAAAAGCCCCTACGGATAGGGGCTTTTTGGATTCTTTTTTAGTGCTTAGACTATATTTTAGCTAATTGTTCCTCTTCGTCACGCCCCGGCGCAAAGCCCAATAATGGTTGCAACTGCATAGGTGACATTGGTGCGACATTGATAATCACCGGATCAATGCGCTTTAAGCCTCGTGCCTGAACTTGGGCAATCATAGCTGGATCAACCGTGACCTTAACCCCACCGTTGGCATCTTTAGTGACCGTCATACCCATGTTGGTGGAATTTAAATCAATCCCCCCAGGGATGTTTAACATGGCGGGGTTTTGATTTCTAGCTGGCGGTTTGCTAAATTGAGCACCCTGAATTTGCTTATATGGCTTTGGAAGAGGCACGACTTTAAAGGAGTTTCTAGGTAGCAATTGTGCTTGGATCCTGCGATCTACAGTTTTTTTCAATTGCTCTTTCATCTCATCAGCCGTCATCGCGGCATTTTCATAAAACACCATTTCTCTCCTGCCATCTTCGAAAGAAA
>CAZHGK010000070.1:9082-9480 GCA_964532095.1 uncultured Planctomycetales bacterium
CCGTTGGCAATATTTCCATCATAAATTTGATCGCCATCATTTAACTCTTCAAGAAAGTTACTGATACTTTCAACCCCAGAGAGAGCACGATAATCAACCACTCCATCAATAGGTTTAACGCCACTTTCAGGTTTTAATAATTCCTTTTCAATTTGCTCTGCAGTTTTCCCTACAAACCAATGCTGCTGCACGGCATCTGGTACCGTCATTGCGGCAGTTACAAAAAAGCCTTTCCCAACTGAAAAACCTGTCCTCACACCTAAAGAATTCTGGACAGCGGACACAAAGATTTTTCTAAACCTGAAACTCGATGAGTCATCCTTAACTTGATTAATCATTCCTAACTGCATTAATAGTTTTAAAACTTGATCCTTTTTTGCCAGACCTCCTATTTCACT
>CAZHGK010000071.1:0-9447 GCA_964532095.1 uncultured Planctomycetales bacterium
TTAGCTGCAGCAGCTCGGGATTCGGCATTTTTGATGTTCTGATTTAATGCCTCATAATCCTCTTCCAGCATAACTTTTAGATGACTATCTGTCACAAAAACAGTCTGATTGCGTTCGAAGACTTCGGCACGTTCGGCGGTAATCCAAACCTTATTAAACGTATTCACTGGAATTTCTGTGGTGCCATATTTGGCTTGGGCTTGGGCATAAACCCGATTCCAGAATTCTTGGCCAAGCTTGCTATCAGGATAGATCAGCGAGGATGTTATTTGTTTGAGGATATAATCTTGGGCTAATAAATCACGGCCCATATCTGTTTGCCCTAAAGCTTCAGGCACAATCTTGCTTTTTTCGTATGGAGACAGGTTGACCCATAATTCTTTGTCTGGAATCGCCAAACCTGCCAGGAAATATTTAATCAGTTTTTCGCCTTGCTTCTTTAATACCTGATCTGTCATCTTGTCTTGCCCCATATCCACAATAAAATCAAAGGCAAACGGATTATCCTTGTGCACGGTTAAACCCTTAATCATCACAGGTTTATATGCAGGACTTAACTGGATCATTGTCCCTGGTGCAGGTAAGGCCATTTGCGCATGAGCAAAGGATGGTGAAAATGTGGAAAGTAAAAAGGTAAAAAGAGTGAAGATTGATATGGGGCGACGAAAAAACATTGAGGTATCTCCTTGCAATGACACTTTTAGAGGGAATGCTAACTCTGAAAAGATACCATATAGGAATGGATTGTCAAATCTAACAGAAGGAAATGAAAATCTATAACATATTGAAAATAAACATGTTATAAATATTTGTAAATATATTTCTAAAAATAGAATAAATTATTTCTTATATTGATGAAAACCGATGCCAGCAATCATGGCAGCATTATCCAGACATAAGGACATGGGCGGGGAAAAAACAGCAAGACCTTCTTGTCCTGCCATATAATCTAAAGCTTTTCTTAAGCCGGAATTGGCAGCTACCCCTCCACCAATTAAAACCGTTTTAATTTTTTTCTTCATACAAGCCTGGCGAGTTTTTTCAACCAAGGCAGTAACAACACTTTGCTGAAAAGCCGTCACGACCTGACTTTTATTAAAAGCAGCTTCCATGTGATGTTTTTGATAATGGTATAAAACCGCAGTCTTAAGGCCACTAAAACTAAAATCCAAACTTCCTTTTAAATCAGCTACAGGAAAACGCAAAGATTTCTCTTCCCCATGTTCCCGCGCTAAACGATCGATCACAGGCCCACCTGGATATCCTAATTCCAAAATCCGCGCTACCTTATCAAACGCCTCTCCTGCAGCATCATCCCTGGTTTGCCCAAGCAATTTCATCTTCGTCGGAGTTTTTACTTCAAATAAACTGGTATGACCTCCAGAAACAACCAAACCAATGGCTGGTAATTTTGGTTTTGGTTTATCGTTATCTGTTTCTTTGACTGAACGCAAAAAATTTGCGTACAAATGCCCCTGGATATGGTCCACCTCAATTAATGGCTTGCCTATGGCGTAAGCTAATGCCCGAGCAAAGGAAATCCCCACGACCAAGGAACCCATAAGCCCTGGTTTGGTTGTGACCGCTACTACATCTATATCTTGTAATTTTAATTGTGCATCTGTTAACGCCCGGTGGACAACCCCATCAATTAATTCCATTTGTCGACGGGAAGCAATTTCAGGGATAATCCCGCCAAACGGAGAATGGTCTTTTAGACTGGATGCTACCACATTAGATAAAATCACCCGACCGTCAACAACGACGGACGCGGAAGTTTCATCACAAGAGGTTTCAATACCTAGTATGTTCATTGATTACGTAATAAATCGCGCACGCCAACAATCTTAAATCCTTGGGCACGCAAGATAGGAATTTGTTCTTTAATAATCTGCAAGGTCAATTCTCGGTCATGGCCAATGGCAATTGCATAGCCTTTACGACGGGCCTTTTGGGCAAGTTCGGCAATTTGCTTTTCAATTTCCAGCCTCTTATTAACATTGTCTAGAAAAACATCCCTTTGAGCAAACGGCAATTTCATCTGGTCTGCCAATTCCCCACACACCGAATGATGAGGTGATGTCATGCTATCCATGAAAAATAAATTCTTCTTTTTAAGATGACGAAAAATGAATTTCATCAAAGGCGCACTTTCAGTTGCCTTTGACCCCATATGATTATTCACCCCTTCCACCTGGGGCATTTTAGCCAAGGTGGCCATTAATAATTTCTCTACCATAGCCGGCTTCATCGTCGTTGTAATCAAATAATTATCCGGGTATTTATCATTATTATGGTACGGTTCTAAAGGCAGGTGCAACATGACAATCTTATTGCTGGCCTTGGCGCATTTGATGACATTTTCAGTATTCCGTAAATTTGGAAGCACCGCCACGGCTATTGGCGCATCTATCTCCTGAAGATAATGACAATTTCTAACCGTATAACCCCAATCATCAATCACAAAAGCAATCTGCCCGGCTGAACCAGGGATAGCTTTGGGCATAAACTTAGGCGTAACTATAGGAGCTGGCGCACCCTGTTTGGTCGGAATTCTTGCCACGACCGGAGATTTGACGACCGCAACCCAGGTACCTGTTTTCTTAGGCAAGGGCGGCTCTTTATGCCTGGATTGCCACAACCAGAAACCTTGCAAACCAACCACCAATAAAAGCACTAAAATCACGGCTGTTTTAAGGTCGTTATTTTTATTGCTGGATGGTCCGCGTGATTTTGCCATAAACTATTTTTCCGTCGACATTCCCTGGTACACCTTAATACCTTTAATAACGTTGACTGCTGCTTGCAATTGATTGTCTGCCAAATCTTTTTTCTTTTGATCAACATCTTTTGGATCAACCACCTTTTCGCCATCCTTGGCTTTTAAATCATCGAATACCTTATCAATATCTTTTAATTTATCCTTACCATCTTTATCAGTCTTATCTTCAACAGCAGAAATCTTCTCAACAACCACATCAGGCATAATCCCTATCCCATGAATTGAAATCCCCGACGGTGTAAAATACTTAGCCGTTGTTAAACGCAAACCTGAGCCATCAGGCAAAGGGATCACCGATTGCACAGAACCCTTACCAAAAGATTTTGCCCCAACAATGACCGCCCGCTTGTTGTCTTTTAAAGCCCCGGCTAAAATTTCGCTACCAGAAGCGCTGCCTTCATTAATTAATACAGCAATAGGCCATTTGACATAATCGCCCTTGCCATTATTGGATTTAATAACAACATCTTCATTTTGATGACGGCCCCTGGTTGACACAATAATTTTCCCAGATGGAAGAAAATCTTCAGTGATTTTAATAGCCACATTAAGCAAACCACCTGGATTATTGCGTAAATCAATAATTAAACTATCTGCCCCTTGGTCTTTTAAGGATTTTAAGGCATCATGGAAGGCTTTAAATGAATCTTCCCTGAATTCCGTCAAACGCAAATACCCAATATTACCTTCCATCACATGAGGATCTTTAATATCCACGACGTGGATGATTTCACGGGTCATGGTAAAATCCTTAACCAAACCTTCGCTTTCCCGCAAAACTGTTAACGTTACCTGCGTGCCTGGATCACCACGCAATTTCTTAACCGCATCATCCAGAGTAATATCCTTGGTCAAATCCTTACCGATTTTGACTATTTTATCTCCAGCTTTTAAGCCTGCCCGCCATGCTGGTGTATCTTCAATAGGACTGATAACCGTTAATAGGCCGTCGCGCAGGGAAATTTCAATCCCTAACCCGCCAAATTTTCCCTGTGTTTCTGTTTTTAATTCCTGATAATCTTCCGGGGACATAAACTGGCTGTGTGGATCTAAGGATGAAAGCATGCCTTTAAGTGAGCCGTAAATTAATTCCTTGGCAGATTTTTCATCAACATATTCAGATTGAATGGTTGTTAAGGCATAGCTAAATAATTCAACCTTGGAATACAATTCTTCCTTATTCTTGGCTTCCGTCGCTGCTGTTTTAGCAACCATCTGGCTAACCGCGAGTGTACTGGCACTGACAAGCAGCATGGCTGCTAAAAACCATGACCAAGATTTAACCTGCATGCGCTATTCTCCCAGTGATTAATTCATTAAATTTCTTAGGATTGCCTTTACCAGCTGATTTTTTCATAGCCTGGCCAACTAAAAAACCAACAGCACTAGGCTTGCCGCTTTTAATTTGTTCAACGATCGACGGATTTTCTGCAATCACCGCATCTACAACAGCCATTAAAGCCCCGTCATCTGAAACCTGAGCCAAACCTTTTTCCTGGATAATTTGCTCAGCCGCCTTACCTTCCGTAATCATTGCTGCCAACACATCTTTAGCCACCAAATTACTGACCACCCCGTCTTCAACATTTTTAATTAATTTAACCAAACCATCGGGCTTAACAGGCAACGCTGTGATAGAAAGTTTCCGTTCGTTCATTTCTTTGAGCACAGCGCCCGTCAACCAATTGGCAATTTTCTTCGGCTGATCGTATAATTTTGTTGCGGCTTCAAAAAATTCAGACATTTGCTTATCTGCCACCAACACTCCAGCGTCATATTCTGTCAAATTGTACTGGGTTTTTAAACGGACAACCTTAGCTTGTGGCAATTCCGGGATATGATTTTTTATCTCATTGATTAATTTACTATCGACGGTAAATGGAACTAAATCTGGATCTGGAAAATAGCGATAATCATGCGCCTGTTCTTTTGAGCGCATGGCGATGGTCGTTGCCTTTTCATCATTCCACAGCAAGGTTTCCTGGACAATTTTTCCGCCAGATAAAATCACCTGGGTATGACGGGCAATTTCATATTCCAAGGCAGCCTTAACAGCTTTAAACGAATTCATGTTCTTAAGCTCAGTCTTGGTGCCTAGAGTTTTTGTTCCTTCTGGACGGATAGAAATATTGGCATCGCAACGCAAACTTCCCTTTTCCATGTCACAATCTGACACATCCAAATATTCCAAGGTCAATTTCAGTGTGTTTAAGTAATCATACGGTGCTGGGGGAGAAGTTAAGTCAGGATCCGGCACAATTTCACTAAGTGGAGTCCCTGTGCGGTTATAATCCACCAAGGAACAGCTTCCAGCATTATCGTGCACCAATTTACCCGCATCTTCTTCCAAGTGTGCGCGTTTAATGCCAATGCGTTTATCACCACCTGCGATCTTGATATTTAAATACCCATCTTTAGCGACGGGAAAATCAAATTGTGAAATTTGGTAACCCTTAGGTAAATCTGGATAGTAATAATTCTTACGATCAAATTTGATAAAGGAATTGATCTCACAATTAAGCGCTAAGCCCACCTTAATGCCGGATAAAAGCACTTCCTTGTTTAATACCGGCAATGTCCCAGGTAAACCTAGACACACCGGGCAGATATTAGTATTTGGCAATGAACCAAAAACATTCGCACACCCGCAAAAAATCTTGGTGCGTGTTTTTAATTGCAAGTGAACTTCTAGACCTATGACTGTTTCGAATTTCATAATTTTGGTTTCATCGTATGCCACGGCGTTTGTTGCTCATACGCATAAGTCGCACGGAACAGTGTTGCCTCATCAAAAGCCTGACTTGTTAATTGCATCCCTATCGGTAAACCGGATTTGGAAAATCCGCAGGGAATAGAAATTGCTGGCACCCCGACTAAATTTGCCGGGATGGTATAAATATCGGATAAATACATGGATATTGGGTCACTAATTTTTTCGCCTACTTTAAATGCCACCGTCGGAGATGTAGGCGTTAAAATACAATCGCATTTAGTAAAGGCTGCATCAAAATCATTCTTGATTAATGTGCGTACTTTTTGGCCACGCAGGTAATACGCATCATAATATCCTGAAGATAACGCATATGTCCCTAACATAATCCGGCGCTTAGCTTCCGCTCCAAAACCTTGACTGCGGGTTTCTTCATACAAATCAATCAAGGCATTCTTGCGCGTGGCCTTTGGCTGGGCACGCAGGCCATAACGAATACCGTCGAAGCGGGCTAAATTAGAACTGGCCTCAGCTGTGGCAATAATATAATAAGTGGCAACCGCATACGGCGTATGAGGCAATTCAATAGGAACTATGATTGCTCCTTGCGCTTGGTACACTTTAATTGCCGCTTCAACGGCTTGGCGAACCTCAACATCTAATCCGTCAACAAAAGCTTCTTTAGGAACACCAATCCTTAGGCCTTTGATATCGGTTGTTAATGATTTTGTGTAGTCTTCCACAGGCTTGTTGACACTGGTGGAATCATGCGTGTCATAGCCGGAAATAATATTCATTAATAATGCACAATCGCGCACATCTTTTGTTAACGGCCCAATTTGGTCTAAGCTCGAAGCAAACGCAATTAAACCATAACGGGAAACACGGCCATAGGTAGGTTTTAAACCCACAATGCCACAAAATGATGCAGGTTGACGGATGGAACCGCCGGTATCAGAACCCAGCGCCCATATTGCTTCATCTGCTGCCACCGACGCTGCAGAACCACCACTGGAACCACCTGGAACACAGGCTAAATTCCATGGATTAAATGTTGGCCCATAACAGGATGTTTCGCACGACGATCCAAAGGCAAATTCATCCATGTTCGCCATTCCAACAATCGACCCGCCAGATTGTTTAATCTTGCTAACAACCGTGGCATCATACGGAGAAACAAAACCTTTCAAAATACGTGAAGCACAGGTGACTTCAGAACCTGTCACACATAAATTATCCTTCATGGCGATAGGAATGGGCATATCCCCCGCCTTTACTTCGACACCTTCATTGACGCGGACAAAGGCGTGCACCTTCCCTTCGACGGCGCGGATGCGGGCTTTCACATCATTTAAAGCATCTTGTGGTTTGGCTTTGCCTTGACGGAATAAATCTAGAATTTGATGGGCTGTTAGGGTATGTAAACTCATTCGATGACTAGCGGCACTTTAAAAGCACCATCTTTCGATTCAACAGCAATGGCCATGGCTGGGGCATTCGTGAGCGATGCAAGTACAACATCCTCACGCATCACATTAGCCATTGGAATAGCGTGGCTGGTCGGTTTCACATGTTCAACGTCGAGCGTCTGCAATTGTTCTACATATTTGAGGATATCTTCCAGGTTCTTGGTAAACCCTTCTAACTGTTCCTCAGGGATATGCAAACGCGATAAATTGGCGATGTATTTGACATCTTTTTTGCTAATTGACATAGGCAAAATACTACCACTAAAGGGCTTTTAGGACAAGCAATTGATGAATTATGCCAATAACCGTTCTTTTAAATCATCCGGAATTGGGGTAGGCTTAAAATCAAAATTTAAACAGGCTAAAGACACCTCTGCCTCAAGGATCAAGCGATTATCTTTCTTATCGACAATTTTCTGATCAAAGATCAATTGCACAGCCGTGGCCTTTTTTAAACTTGCCGTGCAATCTAAGGTTTCACCATAACGCGCCGGAGATTTATAGTACACATGACATTCACGCACTGCATATACCAAACCTAAATCTTTAAACATTTTGACACTTAAACCCTTTTGCTCCAAAAATTCCGTACGCGCTTCTTCCAAATAACATAAATATTGGCCATAATAAACAATTCCGCCTGCATCTGTGTCGTGGTAATAAATTCGTTTTTCCATAAATCAAACCTTCCTTTTATTCATGATTACATAAATACCAGTAAATCTTGTCGAATGTTGTTACGCCTAATTGATGGGGTGGGTCAAGATTCTCTCAGGCCTCACACCCCCCATCCCCCACAACACATGCACGTGGCTTGTTTGGCGGGATGGTTGTTGCTTAATAGCTGTATGTCGGATTAGGGGTGGCATGTGGTGGGGGTAGTTCGGCCTTCAAGAACTTGCCCCAAACCCCATCTCCTACAGACAGCAATTCAAGCTTCAGAGTATATATATATCACTTTATCAAGACAAAGTTGATCTAACATTCAAAAGCTAGTTATATCTTATCAAAGTGAATTTGCTATATCGACGTAATTCTGCAAACTTAATGTTTCTGGCCGCGCTTTTAAATCAATCCCCACCTTGGTACACACTTCAATTAATTTTTCCTTAAGAACCAACGGCTGTAAGGCATTAATAATGGTTTTGCGGCGGAGTGTAAATGCCGTGCGGATTAATTTAAAAAACATCTGTTCATCTTTTGGACTTACCGCAGGCGTCGAGCGAATTATTAAACGCACACAGCATGAATCCACATTCGGACGAGGATGAAAACTGGTGCGCTTAATTTCAAACAACAGTTCCACATGGCAATAATACTGCACCCAGCACGTTAATGCCCCATAATCACGGCCACCAGGTTTTGCTGCCAAACGCTCGCCAAACTCCTTCTGCACTGTTAAAACCACCTGGCTGACCAAATGCCGGTTATTCAATACATGCTCAATAATGGGTGTTGAAATATAATACGGAATATTGCCAACAACCTTATACCGGCCTTCTTTTGGAAATGGCCATGCTAGAAAATCCTCGTGCACAAAACTAACACCTGGCTGGGAACCCAACTGTTCCCGCAAAAGTGCATATAACGCTGCATCACGCTCAATAGCAATCAATGTTTTGGTTTTTCCCGTCAATAAACGTGTCAACGCCCCTCGACCTGGACCTATTTCAATAATATCATCGTCAGAATTTAATTCGCATGCTTGCGCAATGCGATTAAGCACGCGTTGATCGTGCAGAAAATTCTGGCCTAAGGCCTTTTTAGGACGGGATAATTGGCTCATGAAATTTGGGAAGCCAATAAAATCGCTGATTTCATCGACGATGGGTCTGCTTTATTTTTACCAGCAATATCAAAACCCGTGCCATGCGCCGGGCATGTGCGCACAAACGGTAAACCTGCTGTCATATTCACCACTTCTTTAAAATACAAGGTCTTCATGGGAATTAATCCTTGATCGTGGTACATGGCAATAATCCCGTCGTACCCTTTACGCTCAATATCTATAAAAAATGTATCTGCAGAAAATGGACCAAGAACATTTATTCCCGACCGCTTTGCTAAGGCAATCGCAGGAACAATTTGACGAATATCTTCCTTGCCTAACAATCCCCCTTCACCGGCGTGAGGATTTAAGCCCAATACCGCTATTTTAGGCTGGCGGATATGGAATTGTTCCTTTAAGGTTTGATTTAATAATTTAATCGACGATAAAACACGGGATTTGGTAATTAAATCAGGAACCTGGCGCAATGGGTCATGCCGGGTCGCAATCACCAAACGCATGGTTTTTGCGACAAACATCATATCAAATTCTTTTACATTAAAAGCATGGGCTAAATATTCAGTATGCCCTACAAAGGAAGAATGCGTTAATGACACCAATTCCTTGCTTAATGGGGCTGTTACTAAAGCATCAATTAATTCATGCTTAAGCAGACGAATACCCAAATCCAAATACGTTAATGCAGCCTGGCCCGTTT
>CAZHGK010000072.1:0-9442 GCA_964532095.1 uncultured Planctomycetales bacterium
AACACCGTCCATACTATTAGCTGCTGTTTGAGCAAAGCCTAATAATTTCGTCACATAGGCACGATCTGTTTTGAGTGACGAACCAGATAAGGCACAGCTTCCTAACGGCATGCTATTAGTGCGCTTGGCCGCATCAATAATACGCCCCTTATCCCGCTCAATCATTTCCACATAGGCAAGCAAATGATGCGCTAATAAAACCACCTGGGCAGATTGTAAGTGCGTATACGCCGGAATGATCACATCTTTATTATTTGTAGCAAAATCCACAATGGATTTTTGCAAACGGCCCATGGCCAAATACAATTGATGCGCATGGTCTAAGCAATAAAGTTTCACATCCAAAACAACCTGGTCATTGCGTGAACGTGCGGTGTGTAATTTATCCGCAGGCTTCCCAATAGCTGCTTTTAATTTATTTTGAATATCGGTATGAATATCTTCGGCTTTTGGGTCATAACGATATTTGCCGGATTGGATAAGTTTTAAAAGGCGAAGCAAGCCATTAACAATTTTATCGGCATCCGATTTCGGAATAATCTTTTGCTTACCCAACATTTGGGCATGGGCAATGGAGCCAATACAATCATACTCAGCGAGACGATAATCATAGCTGATGCTGAATGTGAATTGATCTGCCAATGGATCTGATTTCTTATCGAACCTTCCACCCCAAAGTTTGGACATATACTTTCCTCTAATTTTTTCTCGAAGCCAGCGCAAAATCCATACAATATCGCTCTAAATCTTTTAACGAAATTTGATAGGTATGTGTTTGTCCATATTGATCAGACAGTGCTTCACGAAAACGACATATTTCTTTTAAACGTTTCTGCCACCGAGGATCCGCAATAGTCAAATCCACCAAATCAAAAGCTCTTTCTAAACAACGATGACAAGATGTAGGCTCATTTCTTTCCTGCCAAATACGGGCACGAGTCACTTCACTTCCAATGTGCCCCATTTGCTCAAAATACGAAAGTTTAGACCATCTCACATTATCGATCATATTAATCAATCAACTCATCTATAACTGCTTTAACTTGTTGTCGCAACTTTTCATCCTTCAATTCAATCTGAAAATTACCCTGCTTAGGACGAATATTAATAAATGATGTATACTCAAGACGTTCATCCCTATTTTTCTCAGGATAAATATTAAAGCCCCACAAATCGACTTGCTTGGAGCCTTGCTCTAAAAGAATTTCTTCACAATCTGCATGAAGCTCTCCTCCTAAAGCAATAATCTTTTTTCGAATATCCACAACACCCTTAACCATATCGACATAGCTCTCTTGTGCGAGCGCTTCGAGTTCTGATTTTGGAATCTTTGTTTTATATACTTTAATACTCATTAGTAAGGCATCC
This sequence comes from uncultured Planctomycetales bacterium, assembly GCA_964532095.1. Lineage (GTDB taxonomy): Bacteria > Omnitrophota > Gorgyraeia > Zapsychrales > Fredricksoniimonadaceae > CAZHGK01. The sequence goes on from CAZHGK010000072.1 coordinate 1,369, forward strand.
CCCAAATACGGATAAAGCCTTCGGATAATTTTGGATCGAAAATATCTTTATCCCCGTATGTAGCTAACTCTTCCTTATAACGAGAGAATGGGGACTTACGACCAGCCACATTGCAACTTCCTTTAAATAATTTCAAACGCACCACACCACTAACGCGCTCCTGTGTTTTATTAATGTAGGCATCTAATTGTTGCTTTAATGGGGTTTCCCACAGCCCATAATACGTCATCTCGGCATACCGAGGAGATATCAATTCTTTATAATGCAAGGTTTCGCGGTCTAAAACCATGGCTTCAAGTTCCTTGTGCGATGTAATCAGCAAGGTCCCTGCTGGATTTTCATAAATCTCGCGGGATTTAATACCTACCAAACGATTCTCGACCATGTCCACACGTCCTACCCCATTGCGTCCACCAATTTCATTTAATTTAATAATTAAATCAACTGGCTTGTATGCCTTGCCATTGATTTTCACAGGAATACCTTTGGCATATTCAATTTCCACATATTCCGGTTTGTTAGGGCATTTGATTGGATTCTTAGTCATCTTATAAATTTCTTCCGGAGGTTCGACCCAAGGATCCTCTAATACCCCGCACTCAATGGAACGGCCATATAAATTGATATCCGTCGAGTAAGGACTTTTCTTGGTCACATCGATGGGAATCTTATGCTTATGAGCATATTCAATTTCTTGTTCACGCGTCTTAAATTCCCATGTCCGTAAAGGAGCTTGTAATTCCAATTCCGGCGCTAAAATTTTAGCAGTTACTTCCAACCGTACTTGGTCATTTCCCTTACCGGTACACCCATGCGATAAAACAGTTGCCTTTTCTTTCTTTGCAACCAAAACCTGATGCTTGGCAATCAATGGACGTGATAATGCCGTAGCCAAGAAATATTTGCCTTCATAAACGGCATTTGCTTTAATCGCCGGAAATACATAATCTTTCACAAATTCTTCTTTAAGGTCCAAGATATAAACTTTAGACGCACCCGTTGCTAAAGCACGTTTTTCAACCACCTTAAAATCGCTTCCTTGCCCTACGTCGGCGAGATAGGCAATAACATCATAACCCTTATCTTTGTACCAACGAATCAAACAACTTGTGTCCAAACCACCTGAGTACGCCAAAACGACTTTTTTCATTTGTGCAGCTCCTTACTTGAGTAATTTTAAAAGAACAGCTTTTTGAGCATGCAGGCGATTTTCAGCCTGATCAAAAATCACAGAATGTTTACCATCAATCACATCCGTCGTCACCTCTAGTTCACGGTGTGCAGGTAAGCAATGCATGAAAATATAATCCTTATGCGCAAGCCTCATCAATTCACTATTAATTTGATAACCCTTAAATTCCTTAATTCTTTTAGCTGTTTCTTTTTCCTGCCCCATGCTCACCCAGACATCAGCGTACACCACATGTGCACCTTTGACTGCAGCCTTAGGATCACGCCCACATTCAACCGTGCAATTATTTTGTTTAGCCACTTCATAAATTCGCTTCATAATTTGAGGGTTTGGGTCATACCCTTTTGGCCCTGCAAAACGCACATTAATTCCCACCTTGGCACAGGCCACTGCTAAGGAATGAAAAACATTGTTCCCGTCGCCTACATAGGCCACTGTTAAACCTTTAAACCTTCCAAATTGTTCACGGATGGTTTGAATATCTGCCAATGCCTGGCAAGGATGATACAGATCACATAAGGCATTGATCACTGGCACATCAGCGTGTTTAGCTAATTCCACAATATCACGATTGTCAAACACACGGGCGACAATACACTGCACATAACGAGATAAAGTTTTTGCCACATCATGAGTTGTCTCACGCTTGCCTACACTAATTTCATCTGGCCCTAAATATAAAGCATGCCCGCCTAATTGATTAACACCCACCGCAAATGAAACACGGGTCCGATTCGATGGCTTTTGAAAAACCAAGGCCACAGATTTGCCTTTTAAATCAGAACGTAATTTGCCTTTATTTTTCTTAAGCTGGTCTGCAGAATCAATCAATGCTTTCACTTCTGCACTAGAATAATCTAATAAAGTAATTAAATCTTTTTTCATAAATGAACACCTGACTTATGGAGGCCGTGTTTTGGCCGACATCAAGTCAGCCTGTGTGAATTTATACTGTAACAGTGACGGCCTAGTCACTGTTATCATGTATTTCCTTATTAGGATGCAACTGTTTCGATTGCCTTATCCAAAATAAATAAAGCCTTATCAATTTGTTTTTTAGTCACATTTAAGGCAGGCATAATCCGTAGCACATTGCCTTGAGTGCAATTAATAATCAGCCCGCGATTTAAGCATTCTTTAAAAATCCCATCGCCGGGAATTGATAACTCAACCCCCACCATCAAACCTACACCACGCACGTCCTTAATGATGGCATATTTATTCTTTAATACCTTCAATTGATCAATTAAGTAATTTCCTTGTTTTTTAACATTAGAAATAATCTTGTCGGCAAAAATAGCTTTAATCACCCCTAAGGCCGCTTTACAAATCAGTGGACTGCCTGCAAATGTCGACCCATGCATCCCTGGTTTAAATACACCTGCCAATTCTTTTTTGACAATCATGGCGCCAATGGGTAGACCACCACCTAACGCTTTAGCCAAACACATAATATCAGGAGTAATGCCGTAATGTTTATACGCAAACATCTCGCCCGTACGAGCCATTCCAGTTTGCACTTCATCAAAGATCAACAGAATCTTTTGTTCATCACAGATTTTACGGATGGCCTGAACATATTCTTTGGTCGCAATATTAATCCCACCTTCGCCCTGAATAGGTTCGAGCATAATAGCCACCGTATGCTCATTGATCGCGGCCTTTAAGGCATTCAAATCATTAAAAGCGACATGCTTAATCCCTGGAACTAAGGGCGCAAAACCTTTTTGATGCTTTTCTTGACCGGTCGCAGTTAACGCCCCCATGGTACGACCATGAAAAGAGTTAATCGTGGCAATAATTTCGACCTTCTTACCCTCGCCATAGGCACGGGCAAATTTGATCGCCGCTTCATTGGCTTCAGCACCACTGTTACAGAAGAAAATCTTGCCAGGAAAGGAAATGCGAATTAATTCCTTTGCCAGCTTTGCTTGAATGGGATTGTATAAATTATTTGGAATATGGATTAATTTTCCAATTTGCTCACGGACCGCTCCCATCACCTTAGGATGGCAATGGCCTAAATTGCTCACACCCCAGCCCGGAAAAAAATCCAAATACTTTTTTCCATTCACATCCGTCAAATACGAGCCCTTACCTTTGACAAAAATCAATGGCTGACGTGTGTATGTGGTCAGAATATTTTCACTATAAGATTCAAAGATTTCGTTAGCTGTCATGAGTTTTACCAAACAATTTAATGCTACAAAACTTATTTAACAAAATATTATCGATATAACAAAATAAAATAATGATAGGTGCAGCAACAAATAAATAAAAATAATTGTGTGTGGACGCAATTAAATAAAACAAAGCAGAAAATGGCACTATAACAATAAGAATGGTCAAAATACCAAATCGCAATTTTTCTATTAACGTCAAAGTATATTCTCTCTTATACCCACATGAACAATGATACCCTGCATAAAATGGAACCATTTTTACGCTTAAGATATCAACTTTATTTACTTTTTTACATTTTGGGCAATTAACAGTCATAAATATAAATTATTTAACAATTTGTGTACCTACCCCTTGATCTGTAAAGAACTCAAGTAACAAAGCATGCGCAAGACGAGCATCCACAATGTGAGTTTTATGAACTCCTCCACCTTGTAATGCCTCCACACATGAACTTACCTTTGGAATCATGCCGCCAACAATAACCTGAGATTTAATTAATTCATCCACTTCTTTAAGTGTTAACGTGGAAAATAATGTGCTCATATCTTTGATATCACGCATTACACCAGGCACGTCGGTTAGCAAAACTAATTTCTCTGCCTTCATGGAATTGGCAATGGCAGCTGCCACTTCGTCAGCATTGACATTATGTGGTTGCTTCTCAACCGTCACACCCATCGGAGAAACAACAGTGATCTGCCCTTTTTCTAAATGTGCTTCTAAATGTTCTTTATTAACAGATGTGATTGTTCCCACATAACCCAAATCTTTAGCAGCCTTCTTTTTCTTAACAAAGATAATGTTTTCCTGACCTTTTAATCCGGTGACATCACCCCGAAGCGCTTTAATTTCAGCCACAATGCGTTGATTTAATTTTTCTAATTCTTCACCGACGATTTTTAATGTGGCATGATCGGTCACACGGATGCCATCCACAAATTCGGATTTTAATCCCTGTTCCTTCATCCGAGCAGAAATATGTGGTCCACCGCCGTGCACAATAATCACCCGAATCCCGACATAACTTAAAAACACAATATCCTGTAAAACCTGATGGCGTATTTTATCATCGTCTAAAATACTGCCACCGTATTTGATGACAAAGATCTTGCGACGAAATTCGTGAATATATGGGATCGCCTCAATAAGCACTGTGGCTTTTTTTATAATATCTTGCATTAATTGTATGCCCCGTTTATTTTCACGTAGTCGTAGGATAAATCGCAGGTATACACCGTGGCTGACGCTTTGCCTAATTGCAAATCAACCCCAATGGCAATTTCCTTTTTATCAAATGGACTGAATGAAATTTTCATACTCTCTTCGTTAATCCCTTTAATTCCCAGCGCGCCAACCGCTGCCCCAACACGACCCCAATTAGGATTACTACCAAAAGCTGCCGTCTTTACTAAAGCAGAATTGGCAATAGCCTTGGCAATTACGCGAGCCTGCTTTTCCGTAGATGCGCCATTAACAGTAATGGTGATAAACTTTGTCGCCCCTTCACCGTCTAAAACAATCTTCTTGGCTAAATCAATACAGACAAATTCTAAGGCTTCATAAAACTTCTTAAAGTCCGCGCCTTTGCTGGTAATTTTCTTATTACCGGCAAGGCCATTGGCTTGAACGGTCACCATATCATTGGTGCTCATACAGCCATCCACCGTGATACTATTAAATGATTTTTCCGTCGCTAATTTGAGTGCCAATTTAAGCATCGGCAATGATATCGTGGCATCTGTGGTTATAAAACCTAACATGGTTGCCATATTTGGTTCAATCATGCCCGAACCTTTGCCGCAGGCACCAATCGTCACTGTTTTTCCGCCAATCGTGACTTGTACTGCAATTTCTTTAAGCTTTAAATCCGTGGTCATAATCGAACGGGCAAATTTTGTTGCCCCGGTATTCGATAAACCTTTAACCAAGGCTGGCGCCCCATCGACAATTTTATTATATGGCAATTGCTTACCAATAATCCCCGTCGATGTAACTAGGACATCGGTCGTTTTAATATTTAATAATTGGGCAATCAATACCGTAGATTCTTGGGCATATTTCAAACCAAATTCGCCGGTGTAACAATTGGCATTCCCACTGTTAACTAACACAGCTTGACCAACACCCCGACGCACATGATTCATACTGACAAGCAATGGGGCCGCTTTAATGGTGCTTTTTGTAAATACTGCCGCAGTCACCGCCGCGACATCACTGACGATTAAACCTAAATCTGGTTTACCAGAACGCTTGATCCCACAAAATATGCCGTTGGCCTTAAATCCTTTTGGAGCCGTAATTCCGCCTTTAATTAGTTTCATATCAAACCTTCCACTTCATTAAATCCATACATGATATTCATATTCTGCACGGCTTGGCCAGCTGCGCCTTTAACCAAATTATCAATCACACTGGTAACAACAACTAATTTCTTATCCGCACTGAACGCAAGGCCAATATCACAGAAATTTGTATAGGCGACATTTTTAATTTCTGGTTGAGCCCCTAATGGGAGTACACGTACAAAAGGTTCTGTTTTATAAAATTTCTTATAAAGCGTATGCGCTTGAAGAGCAGTAATACCGTCTTTTAAATGGATATACATGGTATTTAAAATACCACGATTGATGGGTAATAAATGTGCAACAAAATAGGCTGTCACACTTTTACCAGATAAGGCTGTTAATGTTTGATTGATTTCTGGAGAATGTTGATGAGACAAGACTTTGTAGGCTTTGAAATTTTCATTGGCTTCCGCCATCAGCAAACCTACCGAAGCTTTTCGCCCTGCCCCGGAAATTCCGGATTTTGCATCAATCACAAGAGATTGTATATCTTTTCGGGTAGCAACTAAAGGAGCTAAACCTAATATAGCTGCCGTCGGATAACAGCCTGGGTTGGCAATAAATGAAGCTTTTTGAATTTTGGTCCGATACAGTTCTGGTAAACCATAAACGGCTTTGCTGATATTCTTAACATCCGCATGCGCATGACCATACCACTGTTCATACACTTTTGAACTTTTTAGACGATAATCTGCGCTTAAATCAATAACTTTGACATCGGCTTTAAGCAACGCACCTGCCACATGCATAGACTCTGTATGTGGTAAGGCGAGAAACACACAATCACATGCAACAACAGCATCTTTGACATTAAATTTTTGGCACACTAAAGATGTGCGGTTTAAAAACTCCGGGTAGATTTCTGCAATGGGGCCTTGGGTATTATTAGCCGCCACATAGGTCACCCGTACCGACGGATGCTTAAGCAAAATAGACAACGCTTCCTTGCCGGTATAGCCGCTGACACCGACAATACCGACCCTTACGCTTTCTGTAAACCCTTGTAACTGCATATGTTTAATCATAGTATCCTCGTCGGAAAAATATCCATCAATCATAAATAAAAAAGCCCATCTCGTCAATGCATTTTGCAGGGAGATGGGCTTTAGTATTGTTATCTTTTTCTTATCTTTGGGTCGTTTTTGTCTACCTCTTAACCCATTGGAATTTACGACGTGCCCCCTTCTGCCCCGGTTTCTTTCTTTCCTTCATTCTGTCATCACGGGTCAGGCAACTTGCTTTTTTCAAGATGGGTCTGGTGTTAGGATCGCAGGCTAAAATCGCACGAGACAATCCCATTTTAAAAGCACCAGCTTGGCCGGTTGCACCACCACCGGTCACACGCACAGCGATATCGAATTTATTATCCAAATTCGTTAATTTCAAAGGACTTAAAATAGAAATGCGATCAGTTTCGCGAGTAAAATAATTTGCGAATTCACGCTTATTAACAGAAATTTTACCAGTGCCAGGTGTTAAAACAACCCGAGCTACGGAACATTTGCGGCGACCAGTACCTGCATATTTGACTACTTCAATCATTGAAAAACCCCCGGTTATTTAATCTCAAGAACAACTGGTTTTTGGGCAACATGAGGATGCTCAGCGCCAGCATATACTTTTAAACGTGTAGATTGCTTATACCCTAAAGGACCACTAGGTAACATACGGGTCACAGCCAATTCCATAACTTTAATGGGGCGCTTTTCTAACATATCGCCTAAAGCTACGGCACGTTGGCCGCTTGGATAACCTGTGTAGCGTGTATAAATTTTATCTGTTAATTTCTTACCCGTTACTTTAATCTTATCCGCATTGATAATAACAACGGTATCACCGGTGTCTAAAAACGGAGTATACGTGCGCTTGTGTTTGCCACGTAAAAGCGTAGCTGCTTTCACCGCAACGCGCCCAAGAACCTTGTCTTTGGCGTCGATGAGGTAACATTTATGTTCAATTTGATCAACTTTTGGTAAATACGTTTTCATAAACACGACCTAAGTAAAGGATTACTAAATATTTGGTGAACCAAAAATATAACATTTTTACGCAAAATGTCAATTTTTTTTAATCTTTTACCTGCATCAGGCATAAGCCATGGGCTGGGGCTGTAGCAGGCGCCTGATTTCGGTTTTTTGATTTAAGAATTCGACGGACATCTTCAATACTTTTATGACCCGCCCCCACTGCCAATAATATACCTGTAATGTTGCGTACCATTTTGTACAAAAACCCATTGGCGGTTACATCTATTGTGATTAAATCTTTATCTTTCTTAACCACCAATTTCTTTATTGTACGCACCGTGTCCCGCTCTGCTCTTAAAGGATCATACGCTTGGAATGATTTAAAA
>CAZHGK010000073.1:0-9382 GCA_964532095.1 uncultured Planctomycetales bacterium
ATAGGTAAATCAAAATGTGTTTGGGCAAATAACGTTTTAATTGTCCGACAATATTGGCACGGTCTATATTTTCCTCCCGTAACACACTTGCGCTCCCCTCGACAAAGGTGACAGGTGTTAGCGTATGTTCTTTAAGGACAACATATAATTTCCACGCTTTTGAAATGACCTTGCTTTTTGGGCTGACTGTAGCCCACAACGATTCTTTATCTGCCAGGACTATAACAGGCACGCCGTATTTGGATAAATCTTCAATGAAAGAGAGGGCTTGATCATGATATGGAAGTTGATTGCCATCCAGGATGAACGCATAAGGCAGCCTCCGTACCAATTTCTTTTTTGATAGCTTAATCAGCTGGGATCTCTGCCAGGAACCATCAACTTCTGCCAAAGCATTTAAATAATCCCTGATTTTATATTTCCCCCTCTTTGCAGAATAATTAAACACACATCCATCCCTGCCGGTAAAAGAATTCTTCATGGCCCGTGCGCCTGCCTCCGTCAAATATAATTCTTCTTCTGTCCATCGTTCTCCTCGGGGATTTAATCCTATCGGTTGTTTAAGTCTTCCTAGGCGCGGCAACGATGGCCGTATCAAACACCCCATGGACCCATGGGTAAAACCTGCCAGAATACAATCTTTAAGATCATTTGATGAAACATATTTATTAGTTACCCCTTGAATCCACTCGAGTTTCTTATAAACATCTGCCCTTAAATTAACCTGGGCTTTCCCATCCGAAATTATTTTCACCCGCTGCTGTCCTGTCCCCATGTCTCTTAATAAAGGAAGAAGCTCAAGCCATATCCTTAACAATCCCCTTTCAACCATTGCCTGCATGCCCAATTGATTGCATTGCGTAATGTTTCTTTCTATAAAATCCATATGGGCTGCGATTACGTGCAGATCATAATCCCCATCGGAAGATGTGTAGGTATAATGGTCCCCCAGAAAGAATAGTTGCAAACTGACAGCTGGTAGGGCAATCTCCAACGGGAAGGCATGAATGTTCCTTGATAGGCTGATAAATTTTTCGTGATCGGGAATAAACGCCCCCACAGCCGTGGTTAATGCCGCGGGAATTGACCAATCCAACGGAGGATTTGTTTTTTCATTAACCACATCCACCATTTGTCGGAAAATTTCCAGTGCTTGGGGGTCTACGGCCTTTTGACCCTCGAGATGTTCAAGGAAATACCTTGCCACGGCAATTATGACTGTCTCCGCATCTGCTTGTAATTGTTTGTTTGTATCCTGGAGCTTATGGTAACCATCCAAATCCAACAATTGCTGTACAAACTGATCCCCCTCTTCTTGTGGCACTATGTGCCCTGCGATATCGCAAATGAGCTTATAGAACATTTTCTCTTGAACATCTGCGCTGGTTAGAATATTTTGCAATTGCTCTTTCCACAAAGTGAGCTCCTTCGAAGAAGGCCCTGAAATTTGTCGAACCACCGGAATTCTTGCTGCTTGTTCTAACTTCATAGCAACATTAATTAAAGATACCCCCCAACGTGCTGCACGCCTTACCTTAAACCCTTGTGTGCTTACCATCGCCAACGGCCCAAAGGTAAAGGCCATGGCTACGTTAAACATGGTGTGGATGGTGATACCAACGGCAAAAGGCATGAATGCAGGGTTTGTCAGGCGATTAAATACAAGGAGGATTGTTCTAAATATTCCGGTATAGTTGTGCAGATAAACGAAGTTTTGCTTAAACCAAACGGACGTGCGACGTAATGCTTCTTCCCGACGGGCGTGGTACAAGCTGACTACTGCAACCAACACAAACGCCACCCAAAACCCTAGCCAATGGCCTGATAGGACGCTTAGCCATGCTAAGGCAGCTAATAGGTGGGTGTTGCTTAAACCTTGACGCTCAAGCCCTGCCATGATATTCTTTATATAACTATGGAGGCTTAAGTGATGTCTAAGATTTCTCAAAAATCTGAAAAAATTACAACGATCAAAAACCGCTTTAAACATAGATCTGAGTGGCTGTTGATTCGCGTTGATCGCATGGCCCCTGATTCTGTTACTCCCCTCAACGGACGATTGATTGCCCACAGCCCTGTCCGTGACGAAATCTATAAGAAATCCATAAAGGCCAAGGGCCTTACGCTTGTTGATTTTTCCGAAGATACCCTCCCCAAAGGGTACGCTGTAGCTTTCTAAAATCCAGATGGCTAAGATTCCATACAATATTAACGATGACATCATTGTCATTAACGCGCTATTCAAAGGGCCTAAAAGCAGCAAAATCATTAAAATGGCTTTAGATACTGGCGCCAGTATAACCAGTATGCCGGCTGATATTGCACTTGCTATCGGCATTGACCCAAGCAAGCCTATCAAAAAGATTGAAATTATTACTGCCAGCGGTACAGAATACATTCCCGTTGTGTTAGTGCCATCCGTACAAATCCTGGAATTTAAACTTAAAAATGTTGAAATTGCCTGCCTAAACCTGCCTCCCCAATCCAATGTTTCTGGCCTTCTAGGGCTTAATATCCTCAAAAAATTCAATCTTTCGCTTAAATTCCGCCAAAATCTTATTGAAATGAACGAATAGATCACTCTGCCTACTATCACCAAATCATACTTCCCATGCCGCCAGACATTGGTCATAAACCCAAGGGATTTTGGATTGTCGCTGTTTAAGAATTGAAGTAAAGCTGCTGTTTGGATTTTATCATACTGGTGGGCTTTGGTGAATTGCAGATCACCGACGATACGTCGATACATTTCCTCAGACACAATCATTAAAATAAACGACACTGCCGTAAGAGCTGCCGCCTGCCAAAAACCCATCACCCACACCGCAAACCCAGGGACAAAGGCACTTAAGCCAATTAAAACAAATAAGCCAATCATGGTTTTGCGAAACAACGGCAGAAGGGCAGGGGAGGTAGATGGTTTGAATTGAGTAATTTTTTGTATGTGCATTTCAAGGGCATTGAAGCCCTGTTCTGCTGTTGTCCACATCCCTTGTACATCATCCTTGGCCCTGAAATACAACAAGGCATCCAGCAACATTTGCCATTTGCCCTGAATTTGCGTAAACGCATTATTAAACACCATGCCTCTTAAGTTTACACCCCTACTGGCTACATCCTTAACAAATTGCTCGCGTCGCGTATAATACCTTTGGGACTGTATTTCTAAAAACAAGTCCATTTCTAAAACCCGTTTGCGGGCCTGGCGCAATTGCCCTTCGAAATCAACACGTTGGCCGTTTTGCACCATCCCTCCATGGCGGGCAATATAAATCTTCCGTTGGGCTGGTTCCGAGCGACGGCCTACACGCATCTTCAATTGCTTTTCTTCCCGGAATGTCAACGGCCTATAGGTAATGAATTCTACCGGCCCGCCTTTGGCCCTTACCTGGGGGTCAAGCTTGATGTCTATCCCCCGCGTTGCTAATTTAGTCATGACCGTTACTCGGCGCATTTGGCCAGCTTCGCTTAAAATTTGCGATTCTTCGTCCGTGTTAGTGGCATCCAGGCATCGAATGTTCTTGACCCCTTTATCCTTTAATCGCTTTTGCAACTCGTGCACGTCACGGACAAATTCCACAAAAATAATGACGGGCCTTCCTGATTCATCTTGTATTCTCGAGGTTTCCCTGACAACAGCATCAAAAATGTCATTTTTGCTATCAAAAAATCTTTCTATATCCACGCCAGATTTGTCTTCAAATTCTGAAGGGACATCCACCGTCACTTTTAGATACGTTTCCTTGTGTTCACGGCGGTTGTCTTCATTGCCCATGGTGCCGCTGGTAAAATCAACCTTGATACCCACGGACATCAAACTCCTATAATAAGCAGCGTCACTGATTGCCCCTATTGCCTTATACGGCAAGGGAGGGGCGACTCCTTCTTTCGCACAGACAAATTCATGAATATAATTGCTCCACACATGGTCATGCTGATAACGGCCTGAAAAGCTATCAATGATAATGATTCCTTGGGCGTTTACAGTATAATCAATGTCCTTTTGATAAAAATAATGCGCCCTCAACGCTTGAAGCATCAAATTCATCTGTTGTGACTGCTCTACCTTGATATTCTGATCATGAAAAAACTGGCACATTGCTGCCTCGGCCCCTGGCTTCCAGGTCATTGTTTTATTTTCAAGATCAAGGTCATAATATTTCTTAAAATCTTCGCTGCTTGCAAAACGATATATTTGGGTAAACTGAAACTGCGAATACCCCTCTTTTTTCGAATCCATAAACCCTACGATCTTGATACTGTTGAGCGCTTCATCAAACACAAACGCATCGGCCTCGTCTATAAAAACACGGCTTGGCCTTCTCCAGAGATATTCACCCTTTGTTTTGGAATCACGTTGCTTTAAGAAATCGTGCAAGAAGCGGTGGTTTGGACCATAGATTATTTTAGAGCTGATCTTGACCAACCTATTTTCTTCTCGCACAAGGTGCCCCCTCCTGTCCTCTTCTGCTGTTGCTCCATTTTGTCTTAATAGCCATCTTTCCCTGTTTGTCAAAACCAATACCCCTCTTATTCTTAAAAAACTAAAAATCCTCCCCATGGCAAGGCCCTGTTCCAAGGCAAGGGCTTCATTGACTGTATGGATATGGACGACGCCTCCATTAAAGATATTCAAATACGCTGCCATAGCAATGGAAAGTGTTTTGCCCTCTCCTGGCTTCATTTCTGTGCTGTAGCCATAATGCAACAGCGACGCATTTAATATTTGTCCTGCACTGGGCGTTTGTCCCAAAACCCGTTTGGCTGCTTCACAAAATACAGCAAAAGCTTTAATCAGAATTTTATTATGGCCATGAGCCCGTGCTTGTTTCTCCAACACATTGCTTTGTTGGCCCAATTCATTGTCATCTAAATGTCTGTAATAAACTTCCTGGGAAGCCTTGACCTCTTGGGGAATGCTCCTGATTTCCTCCAAACTTAAAACAGGAGCTGTATTCAAATGGTGTTCTTTAAATTGCATCGGCTCATGTTCTCGAATCTCTACAAGCTCAGTCGGCTTAACTGCTTCCATGGCTTCCTTCCCAAACTTTTGAACGAAAGCCTGGTATTCAGCCTCTGTCAACGACCTGGAAAGCTCTTCCCTAAAATAATCGACTGCCTCTTTGCCCTTAAGTCTATACGCCCCTTTGAGTAATACTGATGTATCCGCAGCTAGATACTCCTTGCCTGCTCTCCTCCGATTCGACCCTTCTCTCATCCCCAAAGCCGACGTTACGTACGCCGGGCTTCCTTCGCCAAGAATAATAAAAGCAATGAGGATTTCTTTTTGAACTTCCCTCCATTTTAATTTCTTTGAGCGTACGAATGTCCTGTCTATCGTCCCTTGAGAACTCATCTTTCTAAACCATTCGCTTTCAAGGTGCCTGGAATTAATGCCGTGTTGTAAACCCAGGATCTCAAAGGCTTTTTGCTTTGAAGAAGATATCTCCATCACCGCACGCACATGTTGTTCAAAACGCACTTGCATGCTTCTAAATGGGGTCGTTTTAACCTCTCCATTTGTTGCCCTAGCTCCTTCTATCCTCACAGGCTCATCGAATGACGCGCTCCCATTTCTCCATCTGTAAATCGTAGCCACTGAAACTCCTAAATAAACAGCTGCCCTTAAATTATCCCCCTCGCTCTGGACCAAAGCCTCCCTTAAAAATCCTTCATGCACCTGTGCCTTAACGTCTTCCCAAGCTTGCAATGGCCCTTCGATATGCCCTTCTTTAAAACCGGCCCCTAAATCAAGTTGATACTTTTGGTGCTTGTGAACATATTTGTATAATGTATACATTGAAATCCCCAACTCCTTTGCAGCTTGCTCAACATCCTTAGTCAACACCAATGCCTTTCTTATTTCGATCTGTCGTGTTTCATTCATCCGTTCTTCGTATAATTTTCCCCTGGCTTCCTCTTGGCATAATTTGATTTTTCTTCCCAACACTTGAGTATTATCAAAGGCTGGGATACCATCAAGAATTGCTTGAGGCAAAAATATAAGCCTGTGGGCTAGATACACATCTTTCGTTGCCTCATCACGGGCCGCGTAAATCCTTTGGGCATTAGCGCTGTCTTGCCATAAACAGTCCCTGCTTCCAAGAACAAAAAATACCTTATCGCGTCCCATCATCGGCACCAACATCCCTTGCGATCGTGCGGCTTCAATCGTTTGTTTTAATGATGGTTCAAAATCTTGGTTTAAGTCTCCGTTACTTATGACACTTACAGTTGGCCTGCGGCTGTCGATCATCGCTGGTTCGCGGCGCAAACCAAAGAACCATTGCAAATCATACAGTTCATGAACCCACAGGCGTCTCCAAAAGCCCATGCGGGCAGGGTCGGTGGCTACAATAAATTCAATCAATGTTGTATCTAATGCGGTCGGATTCTTATAGCCTGCTCGGGCAGCTCGTTGTTCTTCTGCCCTTAATTGTTCTTCAAATATTCCGTGGAGTCCGGCAAATTTCTTTTGATCCCATGCTGCTGGCTGCCCTGCAAATGATTGGCGCTGGCAATTCTGCCACCAAATATTTAACACCATAACCCATAAGGCAATAAAACCAATGTTCCCGCCCAGAACTATAGGAAGCCATATCGTTAAAAGGTCCCAAATGGGCTCCCTCGATTGGTCTTTTAAAGGAACTGCCTTGGTTATGGCAAATAGTCCCGCTATTAGTAAAAGTATCAACGCTATCCAGCGGGAATAATTAATAAATTTCTTCGCCGTCGGTAAAAGTGCAGGACGATTTTCTGCATGCCCAGCTACTCCGTTTGTTGGCAAGGCATCAGCTGTTTTTATCTTTCCTGCCGACGGGACTTTTACTGCACAGCATTTTTTAATTTCACCCATGGCCTGGTTAATAACCAGATGATAACTGTCGATAATCGTAACCTTGGTCTTAAATCTTTTTGCCAACCATGTTTGAAAATCCTCAAATTTAAGCCCATAGTGGGTACAACTTAACGATATTGTCAGTCCTTGCAAATGGTATTCCTGGATGATGGTATCCAGCCATCGTGTTAAATTCTTAATTTCCTTCTCGGCAGCAGCATCCTTGCCTTCCTGGATCAAATCCACCAGATGCTGGGCAGGCACCATCAATACCCACTTGCCATTTTCTGTACCTGTGGTTTCCCATACAATCTGTGGCAGCTCTCTGTCCTCTATAGGATGAAAGCCAGCTTGCATCAATTGGGCATGGTATGATTGGGGAGTTCTAAAATTAACACTGGCCTTGGTTGCTAAAAGAACGTTGGCTTTTTGTTCGGCCGAATCAGTATTTTTTAATTCGCTAACAACAGCTTCAATGGGGGTGACCACAATTAAATGCTCAAGTTCGTGTGCTTGTCTTCCTCTTTTGCGGAATTCTTCCTGGATAATTCTTTTAACATCCAGAGCGGTAAATGTGTTGCAGGCAATAATCCATAAACTATGTTCATCTGATACAAGCGCAGGGTCAGTATCCGGAGGCGATCTGGTTGGATCGTAATCCATCTGTTGAACACTAAAATTTTGGTCTTTAAGCAGACAGTATTGACTGCCGTCGTTAGGCCTTTGGCCATCCATGGCGCGGGCAACAAGCATTCGGCAAATATTTTCGATCTGCATATGCTCCATCCCACCGACGGTCGACCCATAGGCAAAATTCTCAATGACAAACCGTCGTTCAACATTTATACCCCGCGCCCATCCATGCTTAGCTTGTTCTTTTAATAATTGCCTGATCCTTTGGGCTGTATATTTGCCACCATCGCCGGAATCAATGACATTAACCTTAACCGCTTTTAAATTTCTGGCATTTTCCTTTCTAAGCGCTTGGTACCTGCGCCATAGACGGGATGCTATGCCACATAAAAACGCGAATGCCATCAGCGCTCCCAGCCTGCGCTTGATGAACACAGGATTTCCCATGGCTTCTCTTTTATCCCGCAAATGCCGGATCGCCTCTAATATTGTTTCCCTTTGACTTATTACTGTTGGATTTATAATCCTTAAAACATTTTGGATAAATTCTGCATTAGAAAGAATGTTGTAATGGGTTGCTCCTGAAATTTCATGCACCGTCGTTTTAGGAAGATTTAAAATATTGTCGTAACGTCTTCGATACGCCGTCATTTTTTGTCGGGCAAGGAACCATCGCACCATAAAATTCCACGGGAACCGGGCCCCGTTTGGAGCATTAGGGTCATGCAGCACTGTAAAAATATGTATTTGCCCAACCCGATTTCTCAGACGGGACGCAGCATTCTTTCCAAACAACCGGTCTGCTACCACACCATCCGGGGCCAGGGCAGTAAATGATTCATATTTTCTGCCAATCTTATGTATGGGCACTCCTAATAATTGCAGGGGACGGATAATCCGGGGATTGATAATGTTAATATTGGCCCAGTCCCACCCTTGAATATAAATGCTTGACCACCAGGTGGCCGCACACATGGCTTCCGCAGACCCGACGATCGTCGGAGTTGCTTCAATAACTGTTACATTCGATAAATCCACAAATGGATTCTGATCAACATATTGCCAAAACACCTGGGAGCCATAGGAATAATCGAGCACATATAATTTATTTTCTAATAATCTTCTTGAAGAAATAATTTGCGATAACCGGCCAGCGTTCTGCGCCAATGGCCCCCTGTCAACGGAAGCAATATGCACATTCACAATATTCTCTAACGATTTAGTCAGTGGCCAAAAATCTGTCCGGTGCATATTAATTCCAGGAATAATGAGTAAGCCAGGTAGATCTTTTTGCGCAGATGGAACAATTGGAAGCCCAACAGCCTTTCCCCATCGGGGAATCCATGGAGATAAGGGAACTAAAATGAATTCAAAACTCAAAATCACCCGCCCGGCCCATTTAAGAAATGAATATTTGCCAAATATCCACGTAGGCACATGCCCTCGTTCTTGCACACGCTTGCGAAAGAATACAACGACCAGTAAAAATGAAATTAAGGCAATGCCAGATAAGCCCAGCACGAAAATCGTGGCTGCTGCTAGCAAGAAATAAAATATGGGGGTGTGGATGAATGCCTTGATTGCATATTCTATGGCTTGTTTCTTATGAAGGAATTGCATGTCTGAATCAATGGCCTTAACAAATAATTTTGCCGCCTGCCCGTATTGGCCATGGTTATAATAAACACCTGCCAAATTAACAGCCAACAAGCCATTGCGAGAACTCTCCACCATAACGCGATTGCCCGCTTTTAAGGCATTGTCCACGTCCTGAATGCTTAAATACAATTCTGTCAGGCTTAAAAGATCTCCCCTGGTGGCCTTGGGATCATATAGAACTTCCTGTAACAAGGGTGTCGCATGTGCTTTATTCGAACGATTCAAATCAATTGTTGCCCAGATTAAACGTCC
>CAZHGK010000074.1:0-9138 GCA_964532095.1 uncultured Planctomycetales bacterium
GTAATGTTGGTATTGGAACTAATCTGACAACAGCTGCTGGATTGTCGGTAATGAATGGTAATGTGGGTATTGGTACCTGGGTGCCAAATTCTTCCTTAGCTGTAGCAGGGTCGTTTGCAGTATCAACGGTTTCGAAATCTAGTGATTACACAGCAACCAATAACGACTATGTTATTTTAGTAGATGCATCCGGTGGTGCCGTTACAATCACCTTGCCTGCAGCCGCAGTATCCAATGGCCGTACCTATCAAATCAAGAAAACCGACAGTTCAGCCAATGCGCTTATTATCGACGGTAATGCTGCTGAAACTGTTGATGGGGCAGCCTCAGTGTCAACCGCAACCCAATATCAAAGTTATACCGTTGTCTGCGACGGCTCCGCATGGTGGGTGATATAGTAGCGCTAATTTGACAGGAGCGAGAATTTATGTTATGAATATTTAGCTAATTGAGAACAATTAGCATGAATTCTTACGGAGATTACACATGTTCTCACGCATAATCCCATTGCCTCGCAAGCCAAAACAAAGTTTGTTTCTTTGGGGACCTCGTCAAACAGGTAAAACAACTCTTTTAAAAAACATTTATCCAGAAGCCTATCGTGTCGATCTTCTTCAGAATGATGTGATGATGCGGTATCTACGCACGCCATCCGTGTTTCGTGAAGAAGTTATGGCATTGCCCAAAGATAAAATTGTTGTTGTTGATGAAGTACAGAAAGCACCTGCGTTGTTAGATGAAGTGCATTTTATGATTCAGGAACAAGGTCGTATATTTGTTTTATGTGGATCAAGTGCCAGAAAGTTAAAGAAAGGACATGCCAATCTTTTGGGTGGACGAGCGGTTCGTTATGAA
This sequence comes from uncultured Planctomycetales bacterium, assembly GCA_964532095.1. Classification (GTDB taxonomy): domain Bacteria; phylum Omnitrophota; class Gorgyraeia; order Zapsychrales; family Fredricksoniimonadaceae; genus CAZHGK01. The sequence continues at coordinate 856 of CAZHGK010000074.1, forward strand.
CTCTTAGGATTGTCTTGTCAGGAAATAGGAAAATCGTTTGATTTATTGGATATTTTAAATTCAGGGACCTTGCCAGCGCATTATGGGCATAAGAACATAGCTCTTATGTTGCGAGGATATGTGGAGAATTATTTGCGTGAAGAGATTTTGCATGAAGGGTTGACCCGGAATCTTCCTGTATTTTCCGATTTTTTACGCGTTGCTGCGATAGGTGACACTGAGATTGTGAATTTATCGAATATTGCCCGTGAAAGTGGTGTTTCGGTCTCGACAGTGCGTGATCATTATCAGATCCTTTGCGATACGATGATTGCCGCATTTTTGCCCGCGTACACCCAGCGACCCAAGCGGCGCACCATTCAACCTCCTAAATTTTATTTTAGAGACCTTAGTGTTGTGAGTCATTTGGCGAATAGAGGACGGATAGAGTCCAAATCTGAACTTTTTGGTAAAGCCTTTGAAAATTGGATATTTCATGAGCTTTCTATCCATAGCCGATATTCTGAAAAATTTTATGATTTGACCCATTGGCGTCTTACGACGGGCGTTGAAGTTGATTTTATTCTTGGATCATCTGATGTCGCTGTTGAGGTCAAGGCAAAGGATCGGGTAACGTCCAGTGATTTACAGAGTTTAATTGGATTTAAAGCAGAATATCCTAAAGTAAAACATATGATTGTCGTTTCTCTTGAGCCGCGGGCACGGTTAACAAAAGAAGGAATTCAAATATTGCCTTATCAAAGATTTCTTGATGAGCTATGGCAGGGAAAATGGATTTAAATAAAGTCTGCGACGGCTCTGCATGGTGGGTGATTTAGCTACTTTAAAACATTCTTGACAAGGCTACTGTTATTATATACAGTGATTACTGTTTATTAATACAGCAATCGAAATTTATGTTAAATCTCCGTTCAAATATTACACAAAGAGTTTTAGGTTATTTTATGATTAAGCAAGACGTTGAAAGTTATGTCAACGACCTTGCGAGGAATTTGCATTTAGATAGCGGCAATCTTACTCGGAAATTGTTGGAACTGTAAAAATAATGTATTTTAAAAAGTCGATGGCAGGGTAAGCAACGGGATGATTCTTTAAATCTTAAATTTCCTTTAATTAGCGAATATAAAACCATTGTTTTAAAAACAGTTGGTTTTGAGCAAATCTTAAGAAATGCTTTAAAAGAAGTTCCAGGTATTAAAAGTGCCATTATTTTTGGGTCTTACGCCCAAGACCAGATGGATGCGCATAGTGATATTGATTTGCTGGTCATTGGCAATCACGGCACTGTGGAGCTTCAGAAATCAATTGCCCAGGTCCAAAAAAAGGTGCAAAGGGAAATTAATGTCATAAGTATGTCGTCTCAAGAACATGCTAAGAAAAAAAAGGATGATCCTCTTTTAAAATCAGTTTATGCAAAGAAAACGATAAAGATCTTATGATCTCTTTTGATCAGGAATATTTCCAGAAATTCAAGTTTACTTCTGCGCAAATTAATCGTTATGTTGAAAGTGCTAAACGAGATTTAGAAATTGCGCGTAAAGATCAGTTTATTGAAGTTAAGTTTACATATTGTTATCAAGCTTTGATTAAAATAGGCATGGCTGTTTTAGCTAAAAAAGGTGGAGTAAAGGTTAGAAGTGTTGCGGGGCATCATATTAAAATTCTAAGCAAGTTAAGCGAGGTTATGGGTAATCCTGATATTTTTATAGTTGGAAACGCCATGCGGATGAAGCGTAATAAGGATCTTTATGATGCAGGCGCTACAGTAACCAAGAAAGAAGTGAATGATTATATAATTTTTGTTGAGCAGGTAATTCAATTGTCTGCGACGGCTGGGCATGGTGGGTGATTTAGGAATTCTAAAATGAACAAATTAAGCACTAGCTTATTACTTCTGTTGGGCCTATTGTTTTGCCCTTTATTGTCCTTTGCAGCGACGATAGGATATACGGCTATCGGAGGTGGTACCGGATTATCAGGTCGAGCGTTTTGTAATCCATATACCATCTCTGAGAGGGGAACTGTGTCCAATTTTAAAACACAATAGTAAGCGTTTTCTTGGTTGGCATTTAAGCAAATTGTCGTATATATTTATAGTAGTATATAAAAAATGAAAAAGGCAAACTTCAGCCACAAAGCGTGGCTGACCCGCCATGATGTATGGTGGGCGTAGTAATACGGGGGCGCAAAGTTAAAGGATCCTTTAGAAAGGGATAGCCTGACTGCCATGAAAAGTAAAACTGGGATAACATCTAAAATTAAACCTAACCTTTTAAAAAAAGGGTTAGGTTTTTTTATTTGGCATCATTCGGAAAGGTAATATGACTATGAAAAAGTTGACGCTGTCCCTACTTTTTTTCTTGTGTATAAGCTTAGCGCATGCTGAAAGTATAACCGGTCTGGTTGGTCATTGGAGTTTGGATGAGGCGGATGGAACAACAGCATCAGATGCTTCAAGTAATCATGCCAATGCGACCTTGATTGGTTTTCCTGCGGATAATTCTCAATGGACCACGGGGGTAAATGGAGGCGGCTTAAGCATGACTGCGAGCCGTACGTTAAGCATTAATTCATCCGCTAATTTTAATAATGGTTTAACCTTTGCCGCCTGGATTAAATTTGATCAATTTGGAACGATTATTTCAAAGGGCAGTGGTGTGGCGGGTTGGATGAACTTGCAGGTGTACATTAATCATTTGTGGTTTGGTAAGGATGGGGCCACTGATCTTGGTTCGAGGACTCCTGCGCTGATATTTACAGGACAATGGTATCACGTAGCCATGACCTGGACTGGACAGCCTGAGTCTTCTTCTGTTTCGTTCTATATTAATGGAGCCCTCGTTGGTAAAGATATACAAACCAATGGGGTTTCTTTAATAGCTGATCCTAATAAACCCATTATCCTAGGTCCCTTTACTGGAAACTTGGATGATGTTTATATTTATAACCGTGCTTTAAGTGCGCAGGAAGTTGTGGATTTAATTTCTCCAGCACCTCCAATAGGTTTGATGGCCTCCAGTGTAAAAACAACGGAAGTCGCCCTCGCCTGGGATGCCATTAAGGACCCGGCAACGGCTGCATTGATTAATTATACGATTTATCGCGATGGTACAAAAATTGGCACATCAACGACTAATTCCTACACGGATCAAACAGCCTTAGCTAATACAAAGTACACCTATACAATCTCAGCTTTCTTTAAAACCTTGCCATTGGCTAGCTCAAGTCCTTCCGCACCTGTCACTGTGACCACACAGCCACCGGATTTGACTGCGCCTATTATTTCGGATGTTAAGGTTGTCGCTTATGCGACAACCGCACCTGTTACATGGACGACCAATGAGAGTTCAGATTCCTTTGTTGAGTATTGGACGCAAGGAGGCAGTGTTCAATTAATCCGCAAGGCTGACTCAGTGACATCGCACGCGGCCTTAATTTCAAGTTTGACTCCAGAGACAGCCTATTATTTTAGAGTAAAATCCAAGGATGCCTCAGGAAATGTGGGTGTCTCAAGTGATATGAGTTTTACGACGACAAGGTTTATAGGACCAACCGCTAACAATATTACCGAAGCAGGGGAAGCTTGCGATGGAACAGATCTTAACGGTTTAACATGCACAACCGTTGCTGCTGGATTTACAGGCGGGACACTTAAATGCAAGGTGGATCGCAGTGGTTATGATACATCTGCGTGTGTAGCTGGAGGAAACACTATACATGCCGCGAGTTGTAATGCAACAGATGTCCAGGCGGCCATAGATCAGGCAGTTGACGGAGATACGGTGAAGGTTCCAGCAGGTACATGCACTTGGACAACACCGGTCGTAAGCGGGCAATATTCATATGTAACTCAAACCTATACAAGTAAATCCATTGTTATTGAAGGAGCAGGGATTGACCAGACAAAGATCATTGAAGATATTGGAATACAAAAGGCATCTGCGTTTATGTTAAATGTTCAACCGGGAAAACCGATCCGTATCACAGGGTTTAGTTTTGATGGCAAGAAAACCCAGGATAGTGCGGCTAGCATCACCGTAACAGGCCCTCCGGGCGAGCCGCTGTTTCGTGTGGACCATTGTAAATTTGCCTATGTTACCGAGAGAGGGGTTATTACAAATGCCATCTATGGACTGATTGACCACAATGTTTTCTTAAGAAATCCTACAGCGGGTTCTCCTACTTTAATATCCGTTGTTGGAGACCATGGATACGAGGAAGATTCCTGGACTAGGCCACAAGATCAGGGCACTGCCCATAATGTGTATATGGAAGATAATCTTTTTATTCATAATATCAACGCCAATGGTCCTTTTGATATGTACGACGGGGCCCGCTATGTATTTCGTAATAATGATGTTTATGGTAATAATTTGGGTCATCACGGCTTTGATAGTGGAACGCGGGGGATGGTTAACTTTGAAGTTTATAACAATCAAATAATGAATGGCCTTCCTAAAGAACCTTTTCATCCGATTGATGCAGCCACGTGGGATTCGTATTTTAAAATGTATGCGACGGTAGGGAAATCAGATTTTACTACAGCTGATCCTTCTAATGGAGCAGCGAATGTAGCTGCTTTATTGAGTCGCGGTGTATTAGAAGAAGTTCCAGAAGATACAACACGTGTGCGTTTAAAAAATGTAGGCATCCCAATGCCGACGGAATTACAAACCCCGATGTATGCTTATTTGAGAATTTGGGGGATTCTTAACGGATCCTTTGTGCATGGGGTTGTGTTTGAATTTCGTTCAGGGTCAGGTTTGCTATTTAACAATAAAGTAACCAAGACGAGTAACGCAACCGGAGATACAGGAGGGTATGATCTCTTTGTAAGTTTAAGGAATTATCGCAGTGGGGATGGATATGTGGCCAATATGGGAGGAACAATTCCTTGGAGCGGTAATCCATGGAACGCGGTGTGTGATGGAACTGCACCGATGAGGGTCGCGATTGCTGCCAGTGGAATCGGTTATCAAGTGGGTGATGTTTTAAATATTGTTCAAACAGGATCCAGTGGTGCTACGGTCACGGTTACAAGTGTTAATGGGTCAGGAAGCATCACGGGGATTTCACTAACAACGATCGGCAATGGTTATACAGCGCGTGATAATCTACCCACCACCGGAGGACATGGGGGCAGAGCAAGGATCACCATTGGTATGGACGGCAATACTCCAGGGCTTCACGGATATCCTTGCGAAGATCAAATCGGACGCACCAGCAATCAAGCCTTGTCGCCTGTGTATGCATGGAATAATGATTTTCAAGGAAAGATCGGTGGGAATATGGTGGCAGGCGGATATGCGACCTTTATGTGTCCCAGAGGAGGCAGTACACTTATTTCTAAGGTAGATAAACCAAGCCCAGGGGAGTCCTATAGCTGGGTGTGCAAGGATAATGTCAGTGGCCTCGAGCAAACCTTGTATGATTGGGTTCTATTTCATATCGTTGAGAACCGCGATTTTTATAATGGCGTTGCCAAACCAGGCTATGTGCCTTATGTGTACCCGCATCCTTTGGTCCAATTAGATGATGTGAGTGCAGGTGTTTATGGCGATGTCAACAGCGACGATAATATAACTATTTTCGATGCTTCCCTGGTGGCTCAATTTGCCATCGGCTTAAACCCTCCCAATTTTAATGAAAATCTTGCAGATGTGTCTGGAGATGGGAATGTGAATTTGTATGATGCTTCATTAATTGCGCAGTATGCGGTGGGGTTGATAACGAAGTTTCCAAAGAACTAAGCATTCCTTGTAAGTTCTCCATGTGTACAAAATACAAGCGAGTAAATTTGACATGTGTACAATAATATTGTATATTTGGTTATATGAATAGATATCTTTATAGTCAAATAAGACAAGATTTAGAGCATAAAATGGTTTTTCTTGGCGGGCCACGTCAGGTTGGTAAAACCACACTTGCCTTGCAAGTCCTTAAACAAAAGAGCGGATATTTAAATTGGGATATTGCTCAAGACCGTGAACGCATTCTTAAAAGAGAACTGCCCGCAACAGATATAATTGTTTTTGATGAAATTCACAAATACCGTTCCTGGCGTAATTATTTAAAAGGGCTCTATGATTCACGTCAGCCTGGGCAACGCAAGATTTTAGTGACAGGCAGTGCAAGGCTAGATCTTTATCGTTTTGGTGGGGACTCCTTGCAAGGGAGATACCATTTTTTGCGGCTACATCCTTTAAGTGTCGCTGAATTAAAAATGAAGAATCACGATGACATTTCAGAACTCTTGCGTCTAGGTGGTTTTCCAGAACCTTTTTTAAGTGGTTCTGATGTTCAAGCAAAGCGTTGGTCTCGTGAATACCGTACCCGTCTGATTCAAGATGATATTGCGTCCGTTGAGCGCATTCAGGATTTAGGAAATTTGGAATTATTGATCATGAGATTACCCGAACTTGTTGGTAGTCCGTTATCAATCAATGGTTTGCGGGAAGATTTACAAATAAGCCACAAAACTTTGTCCAAGTGGGTGGGGGTTTTAGAACGAATGTATTCTGTATTTCGTTTATCTCCGATGGGCTCTTCCCGAATTAGGGCAGTCAAAAAGGAACAGAAGCATTATCATTTTGATTGGTCTTTGGTGTTAGATGATCCAAAGCGGTTTGAGAATATGATCGCCTGTCATTTACTTAAGTGGGTTCATTTTGAACAAGATACAAAAGGCAGGGATATTGACTTATGTTATTTTAGGGATGTGGATGGTAGGGAAGTGGATTTTGTGATTACAGAAGCAAAAAAACCTTTGATCATGGTGGAATGCAAATGGTCGGATGATAATGTTAGTCAACCACTGAAGTATTTAAAAAATAAATTTCCACAAGCACAGGCATGGCAAATACACATGCAAGGAAAGAAAGATTATCAAACTCCTGAGGGTATTCGTGTTGCTCCAGCAATAACGTTATTAAAAGGTCTTATTTAAGTCATCTTTTTGAAACGATAATCCAAGTTCCCAAAAAGTCAGTCAAATGATCTATATAATTTGAATTATCGCCAAATCTGCATAGCAAATTTCTTCGTAAACGCTTCCCGTCGTTGTAGTTAACTTTCCAGCAGTAAAAATATTTCTTAAAAATCTTTCTATTCTCCACAGGAGTATTAAAATAAATTACATGTTGTATAAACTGCTTAAAAATTTATTGATCTGCATTTTGGTTTTCGGATTTTCGATGTCCGCCAAGGCTTCCTATGTGCCTTTAGGCGACACTTCCTCGACGGGGACAAATATTGGGATTGGCACATTTAACGCCTTTGGCGGCAAGTTAATTGTTATGGGTGGCAATGTGGGCATCGGTTCATTGGCCCCAGGACAAAAACTGGATGTGCAAGGAACAATTCGTACCACCGGACTAACCTTGAATTTAAATCCAGCAGCAGGTTATGTATTGGTTAGTGATTCCGTCGGGGTAGGGACATGGATGCCGGTAGGAACGCTTGGAGCGGGTGGAAGTACTGCGGCGGTGGGTGGTTTAAATGCTGTGCAGTACAATAGTCCTATCGGAACATTTGCAGGTGCATCGAATGCGTTTTCATTTAACGGGACGAATGTGGGGATTGGGACGACCGACGGGACAGGATTATTGGATGTACGAGGGACAGTGTGGAATACATTGATTGATGCGACGGGGAATATTGGGATAGGCACAAATTTAACAACCACATCAGGATTGACGGTGATGAACGGCAATGTGGGGATCGGCACATGGAAGCCAACTGCTGGGTTACATGTAAGAGGATCCGGAGGTAATATTATATCGGGTGTAAGCAGTGCAGGAACAACTCGTTTTGCGGTCAGTGATGCGGGCGATGTTACATTAGGGCCGTTTATTTCAGCAGCTTCGACTGGAACGTTGACCACGCCTTTAATACTAACCACTAATATCGCAAGTGCAATTCTAAACACATCCGCAGTTGCTAATTCATCGTTTACTGTCAGAGGAGGACAAGGGGCTGCTTCAATCGTAAGTTTATTATCAACAAGTGCAGCTGGGACAGCTGATGGAATATATTTTTCTACCGGAAATAATGGTTCTAATGTCTCCATTTTTAATACCAATGGAAATTTGGGGATAGGGACTATTGATCCTCGTGGAAAATTATCTATTGTTGGGAATGTGGGGATAGGGACAGTGAAGGATGGGGATTTTTATGTAACGAGTACGCCACCAGCAGGCGGGATGATTATCGAAGGGAATGTGGGCATTGGTTCATTGGCCCCAGGACAAAAACTGGATGTGCAAGGAACAATTCGTACCACCG
>CAZHGK010000075.1:0-5811 GCA_964532095.1 uncultured Planctomycetales bacterium
ATCTCGTGGGTCAATCGTCACCGCTGCATCTGCTGCCACCTCCCCACACGAGGACCCAGGACTGGTGATCACAGGAGCAGCACAGGCAAAAGCTTCAACAATGGGGTAACCAAATCCTTCATAAAACGAAGGAAAAATAAACACATCTGCTAAATTATATAAACTGCGCAATTCCGCATCCGTCACATATCCAGGAAAGATGACCCGGTCTTCTAAACCTTCTCCAGCCAGTTGATTGTTGGCATTGGGCATCATCCACCCTTTCATACCGACGACAACCAGGTTCCCGGTATACCCTTTGGCTACCATGCGTTTAAAGGCAACTAATAATCCCATCAAATTCTTGCGCGGCTCGATAGTGCCCACAAAAAGAATAAACCGCTTTTTAATCCCTAATCGTTCCAAACTTTGCTTGGCTTGTGCTTTTTGCGCCTCTGCAAGTGGATAAAACGTCTGGTGGTCTATCCCCTGGTAAATCACTGTGCATAAAGTAGGATTCACATCATAAAGGCGTGTTAAATCATTATAAGTGGATTGGGAACAACAAATAATCTTGTCTGCCTTACGCAAGAAACTCTGTATTTTTTGTTCTGTTAAAAACACCGCCTCTGACGTATGGCCTTGCGGGTACACCCGATGGATTAAATCGTGCACGGTCACAACAACCTTGGCTTTAGGGGGAACATCGATAAAATCCGGGGACGGCACGTGATACAAATCAACAGGACCTAAAATTTGGGCAGCCCCACGATTAAAGAAATCCCGGCACAATTTAAAACGAGGGTTAGGCAAATGCGGATCAATACGCTTATTATCAAATAATCGTCGAGGTGCGTATAAATAATATTCATTGACTGGGTCAATACGGCCTAACGACTGGATCAAAGAATACGTATAGCGCCCAATCCCTGTTTGTTGAAGTTTTAAAGCACTACGGCAATTAATAGCAACACGCATAAATTAATACCCTTTAGTTTTAAGAAATTTCCGTACTGTTGTTACCACATATTCTAGCTGGTCCATTTCAATATCCTGATGGCAGCCAATATGCGTGCCCCAATTTGAACAATATTCTGTCTCAGGAAAATCCCCAAGCTGATAGCCCATAAACGCATAACTGGGTGTTTGCGTCGGAATAGAATAAAAAAGATTACGGGAATCCACCCCTTCTTTTTCTAAAAACGTAACAAATTCATCCTTGGTAAAATTCATGCCTGGCTTAATAATCATGGAAAAAGCATGCGGCCCTAATTTCTCCCCTGCATCTTCTTTCACATACCAGAAAAACCGATCAAATTCTTTAAATTTATCAATCAGGTAAAGAATATTCCGGCGACGTTTGGCCAGGATATCATGAAAAATATCGATATTCCCCAAACCAACAGCGGCTTCAATCTCATTCATCTTGGAAGAAAAACCAATGCGTTTAAACCTAAACTTACCGTCGATGCCATGATTGCGTAATGAACGGGCAGCTTCTGCCATCTGCTCATTATTGGTAATAATAATACCACCTTCAATGGTTGTGACAATATGTGCCGCATATAAAGAGAAACAGGCCATATCTCCAATGGCGCCGATTTTCTGACCATTCAATTGAGCACCATGCGCTTCGGCTGCATCTTCGATAACGTGCAATTTGTGCTTCTTGGCAATCGCCATAATCTTATCCATCTCAGCTGGTTTGCCCATCAAATGCACGGGCATAATCGCCCGCGTGCGTTTGGTAATGGCCGCTTCGATTTTATCTGGATTGATGTTTAGCGTTTCACGCTTAACATCAACAAACACTGGCTTAAAACCTGCTTGTAAAACCGCATTTCCTGTTGCGACAAATGTTAACGCCGGAATAATGATCTCATCCCCACGCTGGGCCCCAAAATCATAGAGCACGCTACAGGCAATGGCATCAGCATCCGTACCACTGGAAACAGCTATGCCGTATTTCACCCCAAACAGGGCTGCAAATTTATCTTCAAATTCACGCACATATGCGCCCTTTGTCACCCACTTGGTAGCAATGGCATGATCAATGAGTTTCTTGGCCTTATCGGTTATCGAAACTGTCCCAAACGGCACCTTATAGCCTGCCTTCTTGGCCTCTTGCCCGTCGGAAACAGCCGTTGTCTTATTAAAATCATTCTTCGACATTGTTTATACTTTCCAAAAATTGATAAATTTTATAAATCGTACTAGTCCACCGGTCAGTCATAGGTTTCTAGAAAAACTTTTTTATTTGTAATTACATTATCCATAATTAGTTACATCGATTTTCTTAGTCGTATATTAAATTCTAAGATTGGCTAAAAATCGTACTTGTTCATCTACCTCATAATCTTTTATTATTTCTTTCGATTCATTAACTTAGATAGGGCCTTCTTTAATTCCGCTTCATCATTTAATGCTTGAGCAAGTCTGTTAGAAAACTCACTAAGCACTATCCTTATGCTTTGAGCTAAATCTAGACATTCTTCATCAGATTTATCATGGACACCATCACTTAATGCATCATGCAGTAATTTTAAAGGACTGTGATTGTCAATTAGTAAAATTTCTGGCATAGCATGTTTTATAGAATCAACTGCTTTAGAAAATTGCGTTTCCTTCTTAGCATTTTCTAGTTCTATAATAAGTTCTGGATTAGAATTAATTTTACGAGTAACTTGTATAACTCTATCAAAAATTCTATCCTTCTGATTTTCGATTACCCGACGGTAGTAAACAAAAGCTCCTATTCCCAGTCCTTGGAGTTCACATTTTCTTCCTAAAAGAAAAAAGTTCTTATCAGGACCAATTAACTCACTTAATTTCGATGGAGTAGGCGGACCGAAAGCCGGAAATTCACCCAACTTAATACTAATCGCTTCATTCTTATCAGCTACAATTTCTAACACTATTGCATATGTTTTGGTAGATTGATGACAATTCTTACATCTATACTCAATAAATTCATTATTACGCTTCTCAGTACTAAGATACATTGTGCTTTCTGATTCAAAGAATCGATATCCCTCGCAAAAATCAGAATTACAGTACAATTCTATTATAGGTAATTTAAAAACCTTATTATTACCATAATTAGAAACTTTAAACGGCGTTACATTTACCAAAACATTCGGAGGATTCTTCTCCAGAAAATCATTAAATGTCATGTTCTTTAATGCGTTATTATTCTCTTCAGTGCTCATAAATCCTTTAACAATTAAATAATAAGGACAACCTATTCTTAAAGAATATTCTTAAATAAATTCGAAGCCTTGACTATGCTTGCCTTTAAATTTTATTTCACATTCTTCAACAATTTTATTTAAAATATTTAGGCCTTCTTGGCAAATCTCAATAACATCTTTTTCTTTTATCTCTTCAAAATAATATTTGACTTCCCCAATAGGCTTTAATCGGGGATATGTTAAATATGTACTATGAACCAGACTTCCCCCGGTTCCCGTAAGCACAGCATTAACTCTTTTCCCTTCTGAAATCTGCTCTGTTATTCCTATAGGATATTGAAGTATAGGATATATATGGTGGGTAAGCGTCCTTTGTCTATGTAAATATTTCAAAACTGCATCATTTTTCATTAATCCTTGCTTTTCTTTATACCATTCTTCGAAACCAACTTCCTTTGAAAATTCTTTCTGCATAATAAAAGTAACGCTTCTTAAAGCAGATAAAAAAGCCGTGAGTTCATACCTAAAAAAGTCGGGATTTAAAGTCACCTTCTTCATTTCCTCAAGGAAATATTTAGTCTCGTTAAGCTTATCTCTTGTATTTGTCAGAAATTTTCACCAATATTATATATTTTCTTCAAAAATCTTACCAAAGTCAGTAGATAGTGCACCCAACGGCCAACCTATTTAATCTGTTAAAGCTTGTTTAATCTGACTCTCACTTGGAATAACGCCTTTTAATTGTGCGGGCAATTTGGTCGTTAAACGATACTCTCCAACCCCAACAGGATGCTTAACGCTCTTTAATGCATATTCAACGACCAAATCATCCTTGTCTGCACATAGAATAATACCGATAGGTGGATTCTCATCCTTCAACTTAACTTGGTCATTTAACAAATGCAGGTAAAAATCCATCTTTCCTGCATACTCTGGCTCAAACCTTCCTGTTTTTAACTCGACAGCCACCAAACTCTTAAGTTTGCGATTGTAGAATAACAAATCAATAAAATATTCATTATCCTTAAGAGTCAATCGATACTGATTGCCGATAAAACAAAATCCATACCCCAACTCTAGGATAAACCGTTTAACCTTTTCCACCAAACGATTCTCTAATTCACGTTCTTTAACTGGTTTGGTTATGCCTAAGAAATCCAAGCTATACACACTTTTTATGGATTCATCGGCTTGTTCGGCCAAGTGCGCTGGCAATGCTTTCTCAAAATTATGCAATTTCTTATTTTGCTTCGCTTGTGCAAAAGCATTTGCTTTGATTTGATTCAAAAGTACATTTCTACTCCAGCCCATTTGTACAGAAGCTTCAATATAATATTTTCTCTGCTCAGTTGACTCTATTTTCTGAAGTATCAGGACATTATGCCCCCAAGGAATTTCTAGCACAAGCTGTGCTAGTTTTGGCTGATCCTTATAGTTCAAATAAAAATCCCGCATACGCCATAAATTATGAGAAGAAAACCCCTCCCTACCCTCAACTTCCAACTTTAAATCTTGAGCCAGTTTTTCAACAATACTTTGCCCCCAACTATATTGCTTTTGACGCTCAACAATGGTCTTACCCAAATCCCAATAAAGCTTTATCAACTCATGATTTAAGCCTCGATACGCACGAATTCTAGCTGAAAGTATCTTAGATCTTATGGTGTTTAAAAAAGATATATAATTTTTATCGATTTGCATAAGCCAGCAGCCATCCGTAGATTTCTAAGAAAATTCTTAAGGCCCGACGTAAATAACAGTCTTCTCGTTAAAATCCTGCGACATCGTATCAATCCTTGTTATTTGATCGGACGGAGCCAAATCTTAAAATGTTCCGCTTGAAATATATACGTCCAAAAACGTTCGTACGTCATTGGATGAGCATTAAATATTTTATGCAAAGAAAATTGCCTATACCGGCGATGGAACGTCACTTCCCTTTTTAATAATTCAAATTTCTTCCCTGTGCGCCAGGTTTTTATATTGCCGATATACCCGCTAAAAGAAAAATAATTAAAATACAGCTTATGGTCAGGTGATGGAGCGCACCAGGAAGAATGATGTGGCACTTCAATATAAATTGTTCCGTCTGGTCGACAAATCCGATGCAATTCCTTCATCGTATCAGACAAATCACTTAAATGCTCCAGAACATGGTGGCAGTTAACTTCCTTAAACTGATTATCCGCAAATGGCCATGGGCACTGATGCAAATCATGGACAATATCCGGATTATGTTCTGGATCAATATCTACAGTAATAGCGTCGAGATGCTTGACTCCTGCGTTTCCTAATACAAGCTTGTCCTTGGTCATAATAATCCCCTTAAATGTTCCTGCGCCCAGGCATATCGCTGCGGAGTTCCAATATCAATAAACTTATTTGCCACTTCAAAGGAGCAAAATTTCTTTCCCACCAAATGCGGGAAGAAATCATACTCAATAGAGAATTTATCCGAAGTCTTAACCAAATTAAAAACATCCTTATTTAAACAATAGGTGCCGGTATTAATCAACGCCGATTGTTCAACCGACTGTTTTTCCTTAAAAGCCAAAATCCTGCCAGCTGCATCGACATCAATCGTCCCGTAATCACGGGCATCTGGAACTTGTGTCACAGCGATCGTCGCCACTGCCTGTTG